>CAWUIK010000010.1:0-50978 GCA_963922585.1 uncultured Flavobacteriales bacterium
TATCTAGCATCTAGTATCTAGCATCTAGTATCTAGCATCTAGTATCTAGCATCTAGTATCTAGCATCTAAAGTCCAGCATCTTCATGTCGTAAAGTCGTTTTTCGTAACATCATATGTAGTAAAATCGTTGAGTAGTTATTCAAATCATCAAATTAACCAGTTTAAATCTGTCTTGGGGAAATGTATGTATTTAATATACAGGTTCCAGCAACAAGCCCGTTCCAATTGTCCATATCAAAATCTAATTTTGCAACACAACAAGTTTTAAGTTCTGTAGGTTCGTCTGTTAAGTAAGAAACCAAATCACTAAGACCTGGATTGTGTCCAAACAAGAAAATGGTTTCCACTTCAGGAGCCACTTCCCACAAAACTTTTAAAATACTTTTTGGGCTAGCATGGTACAAGTTTTCATTTTCTATTATTTTTTCTAATGGATATTTAATTTCGTTGGCAATTAACCTTGCAGTAGTGATTGCTCTATTGGCACTGCTAGAAATTATTAAATCTGGAAAATTATAATTATCTTTTAAATGTTTTCCCATTTTTGGCGCGTCATTATTACCTCTTTGGTTGAGCGGTCTTTCAAAATCTTGCAATTGGTTATTCCAGTCTGATTTTGCGTGTCTAATAATGTATAACTTTTTCATTTTGAAATAGTTTTTATAAAGTTTTTAAATCCATTTAAAGTTACTTCAAAAGATTCTATAAAGCCCATGTGTCCAGAATTTTCTATGGCGATTAAGTGGACGTTTGTGTTTTGAAGTTGATCACGAATCGTTTCAAAAAGGACAGTGGTATCTTCTATTCCAGCAATGTATAAAATTGGACATTTTGTTTTGCGAATTAATTCGCAATAATCTTTTCTGTTTTTCATTGCTAATAATGATGCTTTTGCACCTTCAATATTGGTTTTTAGTGCAATTTCTTGTAGTTTTTTTACCTCATTGGATAATGGCTTTAAATTTTCAATATAAAATAAATTTTCAATTGCTGCTTGTATAAATACTTTAGGCTGCAAATCAAAAACCTTCATGGCAAGCAAACGATCTTTTTTCTTTTGTTCACTGTCTTCTCTTGCGGTACTATTAAGAAGTGTTATGCTTTTTACCATTTCAGGAAAAAGATCTAAAAATGCTAAACTTACATATCCACCCATCGAATGTCCCAAAAAATGAGCGCTTTCAATGCTGTGAAGTTCTAAAATCGATTTAACATTATTAGCAATAAACTCCATAGATAATTTTCCTTCATAATGATTTGAATTCCCGTGTCCTGGAAGGTCTATAGTTATAATTTGATATTTACTAATGAGTTCAGGAATAAAAGAACTCCAAATTTCACTGCTGCCCAAAAAACCGTGTATTAGTACAATACATTCATTTTTAGAATATCCATATTGTACGTTATTCAGTAAAAACTTGTTGTTAGTCATTGAAAAAGTTTAAAATAAATAGGATTACAATTCAAATGTAAAATAAAATTTCATTTATAGTAAATTTTTAATATTTTTGTTTAGTAAGAAATTGATTTCCTTTTTTAACTTAACTGTGAAACCCTCTTAAATATGAAGATAGACTTAATAGATTTGAAAATTCTAAAAGAATTGCAAATCAATTCAAAGATAACAAATATTGAACTAAGCAAAAAAATCGGACTTTCTGCTGCACCTACTTTAGGTCGAGTTCAAAAACTTGAAAAGTCAGGATTGATTGAAAGTTATCATGCTAAAATCAATATGGCGCACTTAGGACTAGGTTTTACAGCTTTGATTCAGGTGTCATTAACAAGACAAATAGGGAATGCAATTGAAAATTTCATCAAAGAAGTCAAAGAAATTGATAGTATAGTAGAATGTTACCAATTGACGGGAAATTTTGACTATCAACTCAAAGTTATTGTAAAAGATATTCCCGCTTTTGATAGGTTAATTACCGACAGGTTGAGTAAAATAGAAGAAATCAGACAAATGCAAACTATGGTGGTACTTTCAACAGTAAAAGCTTCTCCGGTTCTACCTGTAAATTATGGGACATCAAAAGCCAAAAAGTAATGGATATTGTTGCTTTTAGAGAATACTGTTTGTCTTTAGACCATACTTCAGAAGGCTTTCCTTTTGATGAGAAAACTTTAGTTTTTAAAGTCGCCAATAAAATGTTTGTGCTTACAAATGTTGATACATTTCAAAGTATCAATCTAAAATGTGAACCCGAAAGAGCTATTTTTCTTAGAGAGCAATACCCATGTGTTAAGCCTGGTTATCACATGAGTAAAACACATTGGAATACAATTGAATTAGATGGCTCAATAAGTGACCAAATGATTTATCTATGGATTCGTGAATCTTATGATCTCGTTGTAGAGTCACTTCCCAAAAAACTTAAAATAGAATTGGGACTTATTTAAAGTGAAGATTTTATAGGTTTTGAATGTTATTTCAAGATTTAATAGAACATATTCGTAATGAATTTTAAGTACTTAATCATTTAGTAATAATAAAAAACTTGGTTATTCTAAAAAAAAGTATAACATTTGTACCCGGTTAAAAAAAATAAGTAAAAAAACTTAATGCAAAAATTTAAGTACCTTATAGTTGTTTTATTATTTCTTTCTTCAATTTCTGAGTTAGTTTCTCAGGGGTATTACAACAGAAATGCTTGGAAAAGACATCGCCATGAATTAAACTTCGGGCTTGGTGCTTCCAATTTTTTAGGTGAAGTCGGAGGTAGAGATATGATAGGGACAAACTTTATCCTTGATTTAGAACCCTCTAAAACAAAATTTGCAGCTCAAATAAATTATCAATATTATATGGCTGAGAAGTTTGTTTTTAGAACTTCTTTTACTTATGGAAGTGTTGCAGGAGACGATGCACTTACTGCTGAACCATTTAGAAATAATAGAAATCTTCACTTTCAATCTGTAATTATTGAAGGTGGAATCGGTTTTGAATACCAATTCTTAAAAGAAAAAGCCGGAAATTTATACAATCTTAAAAGTAATACAGGTAAGAAACTAGGAACAAAATCATTTAGTCTTGGTTTTTATTTTACTACAGGAGTATCTGGTTTTTATTTTAATCCTAAAGCAACTGCTCCGGATGGTAGTTTAGTAGCTCTAAAACCTCTAAATACTGAGGGTCAAGGGTTGCCTGGAGGGGCTGAAGAATATAGTAATTTTAGTGTCGCAATTCCATTTGGTTTGGGAATGAGAAAGTCTCTAAACAGAACTATGGGAATCAAATTAGAATTAACCCATAGATTCACCTTTACTGATTATATTGATGATGCAAGTACTGTTTATTACGACAGTACTGTTTTGAATCAAGAAGTAGGAGGATATTCTTCATATTTCTCTAATCCTCAATTGGGTAATAAGCCTCCTATCGTTACTCAACCAGGTCAGCAAAGAGGAGATCCTAATGATAGAGATGGATATATGTTTTTCATTGCTTCATTATATGTGAAGATAGAACCTAAGAAAAAAACTTACGGTAGAAATAAGGTTAGAAGAATTAGAGCCTCTTTCTAGTGGAAATTGTACTGACTTTTTAATTTCTGATAAAAATCATTTTTTTTTTAATTTAATATTCGATAATTTTACGAGCAAATTAAAATATTTGCTTCATGCCATTTTATCATAAATTAGGAAATATTCCTCATAAAAGACATACCGTTTTCAAAAAACCAAACGGTGATTATTATTACGAACAATTGTTTGGTACTATTGGTTTTGACGGAATGTCGTCAAACTTGTATCACGAACAAAGACCTACTCAGGTAAAAGAGATTTTAAGACAGTACTCTGTTGCTCCAAAAATTGCAAAATCAAATAATATTCAATCCTACAGACTCAGAGGGTTTCAAGTTGCTCCTGAGAATGATTATTTAGAAAGTAGAAAGACCGTATTAACGAATTCTGATTGTAATATTATACTAGCTGCACCAAAAGAAAAAACTCAAGATTATTTTTATAAAAATACCGATGCTGATGAAATGATTTTTATTCATAAAGGTACTGGGACTCTAAGAACGATGATGGGGAATTTAGACTTTAAGTACGGAGATTACTTAATTGTGCCTCGTGGAATGATTTATAAAATTGATTTTGACACAGAAGACAATCGTTTGTTTATAGTAGAATCTTACAGACCTATATATACTCCTAAAAGATACAGAAACTATTTTGGACAATTATTAGAGCATTCTCCATTTTGTGAAAGAGATATTAGAAGACCAGAAGTTTTAGAAACAAATAATGAATCTGGAGATTTTTTGATGAAAGTTAAAAAACAAAATGAAATCATTGAAATGGTATACGCCTCTCATCCTTTCGATGTAATTGGTTATGATGGATATAATTATCCTTATGCTTTCTCTATTCATGATTTCGAACCCATTACAGGAAGGATTCATCAACCACCTCCAGTGCATCAAACTTTTGAAACTGATGCATTTGTAGTTTGTTCATTTGTCCCTAGATTATATGATTACCATCCGGATGCCATTCCTGCACCTTACAATCATAGTAATATTGATAGTGATGAGGTTTTGTATTACGTAGATGGAGATTTTATGAGTAGAAACGATATTGAAGCAGGGCATATTTCTTTACATCCAGCTGGAATTCCTCACGGACCACACCCAGGTGCAATGGAAAGAAGCATCGGTAAAAAAGATACGCTAGAATTGGCTGTAATGGTAGATACTTTCAAGCCTTTGATGGTGACAGAAGATGCAATGAAAATTGCTGATGAAAAATATTACCAATCTTGGTTAGATCACTAATAAAAATAAGAATAATGAGAGTAGATTTGTCTTTTCAAATAAGAGCTATGTGGTAATTTTTTTTGTTTTTTCTAAAATTATAATTAATTTTAGTGGATTATTAAGTGAATTTATTATCAAATCAAAATATAAAGAAATGTCAGAAATTAAAAACGTAGAATACGGATTAGAAAAAATATTTGAAGGAGCACAAGATTTCTTGCCTTTATTAGGTACTGATTATGTAGAGTTTTATGTAGGTAATGCCAAACAAGCAGCTCATTTTTATAAAACTGCTTTTGGTTTTCAATCTCATGCTTATAGAGGTCTAGAAACTGGAAGTAAAGATACAGTGTCTTATGTGTTGAAACAAGATAAAATAAGATTGGTGCTAACAACTCCTTTAAGTTCAAAAAGTCCTATAAACGAACATATCGTAAAACATGGTGACGGAGTAAAAGTAGTTGCGCTTTGGGTAGAAGATGCCAAAAAATCTTGGGAAGAAACAACTTCTAGAGGTGCCAAATCATATATGGAACCAACAGTAGAAAAAGATGAAAATGGAGAGGTAGTGAGGGCTGGTATTTATACTTATGGCGAAACCGTTCATATGTTTGTAGAAAGAAAAAATTATAAAGGAGAGTTTCTTCCAGGTTTTGTAAAATGGGAATCAGATTATAATCCAGAACCAACAGGTCTGAAATTTATCGACCACATGGTTGGAAATGTAGGATGGGGCGAAATGAATACTTGGGTAAAGTGGTATGAAGATGTAATGGGATTTGTAAATTTCCTTTCATTTGATGACAAACAAATTCATACGGAATACTCCGCTTTGATGAGTAAAGTGATGAGCAATGGAAACGGAAGAATTAAATTTCCTATCAACGAACCAGCAGAAGGAAAAAAACGTTCTCAAATTGAAGAATATTTAGATTTTTATGAAGGAGCAGGTGTACAACATATAGCAGTAGCAACTGATGATATCATCACTACTGTTTCTAAATTAAGATCAAGAGGTGTTGAGTTTCTTTCTACTCCTCCAGAAGAATATTACAGAGCCGTGCCAGGAAGATTGGCTGATCATAGTCACGAACTAAGAGAAGACATTGAGACACTCAAAAGCCTTGGAATTATGATAGATGCTGACGAAGAAGGGTATTTGCTTCAAATTTTCACAAAACCAGTTGAAGACAGACCCACTTTGTTTTTTGAAATCATCCAAAGAATGGGAGCAAGAGGTTTTGGTGCTGGAAACTTCAAAGCACTTTTTGAAAGTATTGAAAGAGAGCAAGAGAAAAGAGGAACGTTGTAATTGCAAAGCAATTACAGTTGACTAGTTGAATGGTTATTTTGTTGATCTGTTATGGCTACAATTAATAATTTTGAAGATTTGAAATCTTGGCAGAGCGCAAGGAGATTGTGTGATTCCGTATTTCAATTGACACAAAAAGACTTATTTAGTAAAGATTTTTCATTGAAAGACCAAATTAATAGATCATCTGGTTCTGTAATGGATAATATTGCCGAAGGATTTGATAGAAATTCTAATAAAGAGTTTAGACATTTTTTATTCATTGCAAATGGTTCTGCTTCTGAAGTTAAATCTCAATTATATAGAGCATTGGATAGAAAATATATAACTGAGCATGAGTTTAAAGTAACTTTTGAACTAGCTTTAACAACATCACAGTTAATTGGTGGTTTTCTGAACTATTTGAGAGACAAAAACGAAAAGAAAATTTAGGTGATAACCAATTAACAAATTAACGATTTAACAAAATAACATAATACAATGATAATTCCACCCATAAATTTCCAGAAATGGATAGACGAAAATAGAGATAGATTAAAACCGCCAGTTGGTAATCAAATTGTATATAAAGATACAGAGTTTATCATTATGGTAGTTGGAGGTCCTAACGCTAGAAAGGACTTTCACTACAATGAAGGAGAAGAGTTTTTCTATCAAATTGAGGGAGACATTACACTTCCCATCATCGAAAATGGTAAAAAAAGAATCGTTGAAATCAAACAAGGTGAAATATTTTTATTGCCTGCTAGGGTTCCACATTCACCTCAGAGATCTGCTAATACAGTTGGTCTAGTTATCGAAAGAATGAGAAAACCCGATGAACTGGATTACTGCTCATGGTATTGCGAAAATTGTGACCACGAGTTGTATAAACAACCTTTTCATTTAGGTGATATTGTAACACAATTGCCTAAAATCCTTACAGAGTTTTACGCCAATGATAAATTGACTACTTGCGAAAAATGTGGAGCAAAAATGGAAGAACCTAAACTTAAATCTTAGTTTTAATGAATTTATTTGAAGAATTTGACAAAACATTTAAGGAGTATCTTTCTCTCAAAATTGTTCAAAATGATGAGCAATTGACCAAAGAAATGTACAACTATGTTTACTTTTCAAACAAATTGGAAGGAAATAAATTGTCGCTTTCTCAAACAACAACTTTATTAGTAGAGAATATCACATCGGGGAATTTGCCTTTGAGAGATTATCTTGAAGCAAAAGGACATTTCAAAGCATTAAAATTCATAGTTAGCGCTGGACTCAATAAGTATCCTTTGACAGAGAAGATTTTAAAACAAGCCAATGAGTTAACCTTATCTGCATACTGGGCGGTGGAAGATTCTTATCCTTTTGCAAAGTCAAATAATCAAGAGTTGGGAGCATACAAAATATTCCAAAACAAGGTTTTATGGGAATTAGATGGATTAGAAGGTGAATTTGAGCCTAATGCCACACCAACAAATGTTGCGAAAAAAATTCAAGAAGTGTTTGAAAACTTCAGCAATTCAAAAGAGCATATCATTAGAAGGACTGCTTATTTAGCCTATCAAATTTATGTTTTACAACCATTTTGTGATGGCAACAAAAGAACGGCAAGACTAATGACAACATTTGCTACGTTGAAAGAAGGTTTACCTTTAATCTCATTTGATTTACAAGCTAAAAACAATGATTTTAATAGAGCATTATTAAATACTTTTGTAAATAAAGATCAAAAATTTATAGAAGAGTTTTTACTAAAAGAATATATAACATCAATGATTCAATTGATTGAAAAGAGTCATAAAGGAAAAACTAATCATAATTTTAGGTTTTTAATTTAATATATATAATGAAACAAAAAACAGCAACAATAATAGGCGCAGGATTAGCAGGTTCGTTATGGGCTGTTTATCTTGCTAAAGCAGGATATAAAGTTACCATTTTTGAAAGAAGATCTGACATTAGAAAAGCGGAAATTTCTGCTGGAAAATCTATTAACTTAGCACTTTCAACCAGAGGCTGGACCGCAATGAAGGAAGTAGGAGTGGATAAAGAAATCGAGCCCATTGCTATTCCTATGACTGGAAGAATAATGCATTCTACTTCAGGAGAATTGACGTATCAACCTTATGGAAAAGAAGGGCAAGCAATATATTCTGTTTCGAGAGGTGGTATCAATGCAAAAATGATGGACATTGCAGAAGCTTCAGGAGAGGTAGCAATTCATTACCAACACAGATGCGTAGATGTAGAATTCGAGACGGGAACTGTTCATATTGAAAATTCACTAACAAAAGAAATTTTTACACACCAATCTGATGTTGTTTTTGCTTGTGATGGAGCTTATTCAGCGGTAAGATATAATGGTTTTCAGAAGTTAGACAGGTTCAATTTTAGTCAGAATTATATTGCCGATGGTTATAGAGAGATTTTATTACCAGCCAATGAAGATGGGTCTTATAAATTAGATAAAAAAGCTTTGCATATATGGCCCAGAGGACGTTTTATGTTGATTGCTTTAGCCAATGAAGATGGTTCATTTACTTGTACTTTATTCATGCCTTTTGAAAATAATGAATATTCATTTGATAAATTGAAAAATAAAGAAGCGGTTGACAATTTCTTTAAAAATGTATTTCCAGATTTTTATGAAATGATGCCCAATGTAGCCAATCAATGGGAAGACCATCCGTTATCTTCTTTGGCAATTATGAGATGTTATCCTTGGACTTCTGGCAAAGTGGCTTTGATGGGAGATGCTGCCCACGCCACTGTTCCGTTTTACGGTCAAGGAATGAATGCTTCTTTAGAAGATTGTTACGAAATGGGGAGATTGATGAAAAAGCACAATGAGAATTGGGAAGAGGTTTTCAAAGAATATCAAGAAATAAGAAAACCCAATGGAGATGCTTTGCAGGATTTATCGCTTTATAATTATAAGGTAATGGCAGATTTTGTTGCAGACCCTTACTTTTTATTGAAAAAGAAATTGGAATTAAGAATCAGTGAATTGTATCCTGAGAAATATTTGTCATTGTATTCAATGGTTTCATTTAGCAATATTCCTTATGCTGAGGCTCATAAAAAAGGTCAGGAGCAAGATGCACTTATGGAAAAAATTATGGCTGAAAATGACGTCAAAGCTATGATGGATAATGGAGGGGTAGATGATTTAATACATTCGATATTTGGATAGAAGTGAGATTTATTGATGAAACATATTATGCTAATTATTCAAAAAAATCTCCTTTTGGTGTAGAAAAGTGTTTCAACGATTACGACTTTTCAGAAGAATCGGGAAGTTTTGATTATCTCACTAAAGCATCCGCTGTTTATTCTTCCAATATTGAAGGTAATTCTATCGATTTAAATTCTTATATGAATTATGAGTTAAACAAAACCAGATTCAAAAAAGGAAAAGAAATTGAAGAAATTGAAGATTTGATAAATGCTTATGCTTTTGCTCAAAATAATAGGTTGAACGAAATTAATTTATTGAAAGCGCACGAATTATCATCAAAGACGATATTGATAAAATCCAACAGAGGTCGGTATAGAAATGAAATGGTTGGAGTTTATGGAACAAGTGGCTTGATTTATTTAGCAATTGAACCCGATTTAGTGGGTAATGAAATGAATGCTTTTTTTGAAGAAATATCAAGTGTGCTTAATGAAAATCTTACTGTTGCCCAGTGCTTTTTTTATGCTTCAATCATTCATTTAAGATTTGCTCATATTCATCCTTTTAGAGATGGAAATGGAAGAATGGCAAGATTGTTAGAAAAATGGTTTTTAGCCGAAAAATTGGGTGAACAATGTTGGAAAATTCCTTCAGAAGAATTTTATAAAGAAAATCAGAAACGATATTATAAAAATATCAACTTGGGTGTAAATTTTTATGCACTTGAATACTCAAATTGTTTTGATTTCTTATATTTATTGCCTGAATCATTAATTTTTAAAAATTAAAATGAAAAACAACTACAGATTTATCAAAGAAAGAGATCCTTGGGGAAAATAATACAAGGAATAAAAGTTCAAAATGAACTTTTGATTGAATCTAATTTTTCATTTTCTCAGAAGATGCTGAGATGTATAATTAAAAAATAAAATGTCACATAAAAGAGAAGAATTACTCAAAGCACTTGAAGAAAAATATGCTAAAACTGGACAGAATTTAGATGTTCACTTGAGTGGATTGTTACACAGTACTGATATAACTTATTGGGATTATATCCAAACAGAAGCTCTTTTGAATCTCCAAATACAAAGAACCAATTTGCCTGATGAAATGGTTTTTATTGTCTATCATCAAATCAATGAATTACTGTTTAAAATGATTCTTTGGGAAATTGACCAGATTTCTAATAACGAAAACTTGACCACCACTTTTTTTGCTGAAAGACTGCATAGAATAAGTAGGTATTTTGATATGTTGGCTAATTCTTTCGAAGTGATGGGAGATGGAATGGAAGTATCTCAATACATGAAATTCAGAGATACATTGACTCCTGCAAGTGGATTCCAAAGTGCTCAGTATAGAATGATTGAATTTGCTTCTACCGAACTAATCAATTTGATTGATTTTAGATTCAGAAAAACCATCAATAGAAACACACCTTACGAATACGCTTTCGAAAATTTATATTGGCAAGCAGCAGGAAAAGACTTCAAAACAGGAGAGAAATCTCCACTTTTGAATAACTTTGAAACCAAATACAAAGATTTCTTTATTGACTATATGAAAACTTATAACAGTAAAAATTTATGGACAAAGTATAAATCTTTGCCCGAAAATGAAAGAAATAATGTAAATTTGAAAAATGCTATGAGACATTACGACCACACAGTGAATGTAAAATGGGTAATGGCACACTACCATGCTGCTGCAAAATACATCAATAGCGGTGAAGGAAGTGGAGAAGCAACTGGTGGAAGTGATTGGCAAAAGTACATGCACCCAAGATATCAAAGAAGAATTTTCTTTCCAGAATTATGGTCAGAAGAAGAACTTGAAAACTGGGGGCTTGTCAACCTAGAGAGTATAAAAACATTATAGAAATTGAATTGTTATTAAATATAAAAAAGATATGGCACACGAACTAGAAAATGAAGACCCAATAAAATTGGCAGAATTTCAAGCAAAAATCGATGCTGAAATTAAAATTGAACCCAAAGACTGGATGCCAGAAGCATATCGTCAGAATTTGATTCGTCAGATTTCTCAACATGCACATTCTGAAGTAATCGGTATGCAACCAGAAGGAAATTGGGTTTCTAGAGCTCCAAGTTTGAGAAGCAAGAAGATTCTGATGGCAAAGATTCAAGATGAAGCAGGTCATGGTTTGTATTTATATTGTGCAGCTGAAACTTTAGGTGTGTCTAGAGATCAATACATCCAATGGCTTCATGAAGGTAAAGCAAAATATGCAAGTGTTTTTAATTATCCTTCTCCAACATGGGCTGATATGGGGGCGATAGGTTGGTTGGTTGATGGTGCTGCAATTGTAAATCAAGTTTCATTACAAAGAACATCTTATGGTCCTTATTCAAGAGCGATGGTAAGAATTTGTATGGAAGAAAGTTTTCACCAAAGACAAGGTTATGAAATCATGGCTAGATTGATGGAAGGTTCTGAAGCTCAAAAAAAAATGGCTCAAGATGCTTTAAATAGATGGTGGTGGCCTTCTTTGATGATGTTTGGCCCTCATGATAGTGATAGTGCACATTCATCTCAGTCCATGAAATGGAAAATAAAAAGAGAAAGTAATGACGATTTACGTCAACAATTTATTGATAAAACCATTCCACAAGCAGAATTGATTGGACTAAAAGTACCAGACGAAAATGCAAAGTGGAATGCTGAAACGAATCACTATGAAACAAGCGATATCGATTGGGATGAATTCTGGAATGTGATCAAAGGAAATGGACCATGCAACAGACAAAGATTGGCACACCATATCAAAGCTCACAAAGATGGAGAATGGGTGAGAGCAGCTGCACAAGCCTTCGCAATTAAACAAAATAACAAATTAAAAATAGCATAAAATAACTGGTTCGTGGTTTGAAGTTTATAGTTTGAGGTTACTTGAACATCAAACATCAAACATCGAACAACAAACATCTACTACAATGGAAGACAATCAAGGAACATTATGGGAAGTTTTTTTACAACCCAAAGCAGGAAGACCTCACAAACATGTTGGAAGTTTGCATGCTTATGATAAATCAATGGCTATGGAGGCTGCAAGAGATATTTATACAAGAAGAGGGGAAGGTCAAGGAGTATGGCTAGTTAAGGCAGAGGATATAGTGTCAAGCCAACCTGAAGATATGGAAGCATTTTTCGATCCTGCAAACGACAAAGCATACAGACATCCAACTTTCTATACAATGCCTGAAGGTTCAAAACATATATAAGTTTAAAGTACTATGAATACAGATTTATACAAATACACACTTCGTTTGGCTGACAATAGTTTGATTTTGGGGCATAGACTATCAGAATATATAAGTTGTGGACCTTTCCTAGAGGAAGATTTAGCGTTGACGAATACTGGCTTAGATCTTATAGGGCAAGCAGAAGCTTTGTTAAAATATGCTGCTGAGCAAAACGGAACAATTGATGAAGACTATCTTGCTTTTGGAAGAGAAGAATACGAATATTTAAATTTTCATTTGGTTGAATATCCTAATGAAGATTATGGATACTTGATAACTAGACAATTTTTAATGGACGTCTTTAATGTTATAAATTACACTTTACTGAAAGATTCTAAAGATGCAACAATTGCAGCCATTGCAGCAAAATCTCTTAAAGAAGTTACTTATCATTTGAAAAGAAGTAGTGAATGGATGATTCGTTTAGGAGACGGGACTCAAGAAAGTCATGACAAAATTCAAGAATGTGTTAATAATCTTTGGATGTACACTGATGAAATGTTCGACATTGATGAGGTTCATGAAAGACTTCAAAAAGAAGGGATTGCTGCAGATTTAAGTTTGATAAAAAAACAATGGCATGCCAAAGTTGATGAAGTTTTTGAAATAGCAACCATCAAAAAACCTGAATTGCCTAAGTATTCTTTGGTTTATGGAAAAGATGGAGGCCACACAGATTATATGGGGTACCTTTTGGCTGAAATGCAATTTTTAAAAAATAGATTTCCAAAAGAAGTTTGGTAAATCTTACGCTTGATGGTTGAATGTTAAAAGTATAATTTTTTGTGAGAATCAATAATATCTAATAACAAACAATCATAATCCAATGACCAAACAAGAAAAAGTACAATTTGTTATAGATGAACTGGAACGGCTCTATCCTGAGACTCCTGTTCCCTTGGATCATACTGATAGTTATACACTTTTAATCGCTGTTTTGCTTTCGGCACAATGTACAGATGAAAGAGTAAACAAAATTACACCACTTTTATTTGCTAAAGCAGACAATCCTTTTGATATGATAAAGCTTTCAGTCGATGAGATAAAATCAATTATCAGACCATGTGGGCTTTCACCAAGAAAATCACAAGCAATTTATGACTTATCCAATATTCTCATAGAAAAATATAATGGAGTAGTTCCAGACAAAATAGAATTATTGGAAGAGTTGCCAGGTGTAGGTCATAAAACAGCTTCTGTAGTGATGGCGCAGGCATTTGGTGTTCCTGCATTCCCTGTGGATACTCATATTCATCGATTGATGTATCGTTGGAATTTAACCAATGGAAAAAATGTTACACAAACAGAGAAAGATGCCAAAAGATTATTCCCCAGAGAATTATGGAATAAATTGCATTTGCAAATTATTTTCTACGGCAGAGAATATAGTCCAGCTAGAGGCGCCAAAAAAGATGTGGATTTCATCACTATGAAAATTGGTAGAAAAGAAGCAATTCGTCAACTAAGTTAGATTATCAAGATTCCACATAAAACATAAAACATTCAACATTCTTTTTTAAAATTGATAAAAATTTAATTAATAAGTTAATTTTGAATTCCTTAATATGGGTTCAAAATATATTTTCATACTGATAGTCTTTTTTACTTTCTCTAAAGTTAGTGCAAATTCATGTGTGCAAATATTACATCAAAAGCATCTTGAGAAATATAGTTTAGATAGTTTAATTGAAAATTTAAAGATTGAAATAGAAGAAGTTAATTCAGATTTTAATTTTTCTGAATGGTCTTGTAAAAAAAGAACTTTAGCAATAGCATATCAAAAAAAGCGATTTTATAAACTAGCATTGGAGCAGTTAATTTCAGTAAGTAATCACATTAATTTTATTAAAACTTCTGATTATTCCGGAATCGTTTATGTGGAGATAGCAAATACCTATAAATCACTAGCTGAATATGAAAAATCACTTGAGTTTCTTTTAAAAAGTTTAGAGATCTTTGAAAATAATAAGTCATGGAAATTACTTTGTGAAACCTATGTTATTTTAGGCGAATTCTACAGAAAAATAGGGGATTATTCAAGTTCAAAAATTTCATTGAAAAAAGCACTTCTGATTTATAATCAGAACAAAGGAATTGACGAGAGTTTATATTATAGGACTTTAGGAAGAAAAGCAGCTGTATATAATGAAACCAATGTGCTTGATTCTGCAATTTCAACTTCTTATTTAGTATTGAGTTTTGGCCAAAAGTCAGAAAACAAAGATTTGCAAGCAACTGCTCATAATGAAATTGGTTATAGTTATTTAAATCTGAACTTACCTGATTCTTCTATATTTCATTACCAAAAAGCAGAACAATTATGGCTAGAAATAAATGATTTGGAAAGTGCTGTTCATGCAAAAACGAATAGAGCTATTTGTGTTGCAAGAAATGAAGATGATGACACATCAGCAATAAAAATATTATATGAAATTGAAAAATTTATAATAGATAATAATTTAGATTATCCATTACATAATATATATTTACACTTGAGCACCGAGTATAAGCATATGAATGAATACGATAGTATAATTAAGTATGTTGAATTATTTTACGGGCATCTTCGTCTAAATGAAATGAAAATTAACGAGGAAAAGATATCTGAAGTAAAAGAAAGTTATCAAAATAAAAAACTGTTAGATGAAAAAGAATCTATAAATCAAAGTTTAATCAATACTAAAAAATTATTAGAAGAAAAAAACATCATACTCATAATTATTTTTGTTTTTTCAATTGTCGTTTTCATATTAGTCTTGATTTTATTAAATCTATTTATAAAGACAAGACATTCAAAAAAAGAACTTGCTTTCAAAAACGAAGAAAAGGATATATTGATTAAAGAAATTAATCATAGGGTTAAAAATAATATGCAGATGGTTTCAAGTTTATTAGCACTTCAAGAAGGGAAAACTTTGGATATAAATTCCAAAAACACACTTATAAGTGCTTCTGATAGAATCAATGCTTTGTCTTTAGCGCATCAACAAATTTACTTGAATGACGACTATAAGAACATTAATCTAAAAGTTTATTTGCAATCAATATTTGAGAAATTAACTTTCAAAACCGGAATTGAATATGATATTGAGATTGCTGATGCATTATTTTTTGATATTGAAAAAGGTCAAGCTGTTGGCTTTATTGTTAATGAATTGATCACAAATTCAATTAAATATGCATGGCAATCAAATTCAACCCCAAAAAAAATTAAATTAAAAGTAACAGGAGATTCTAAAAAAGGAACAATAGAGTTTCAAGATAATGGTGTTGGTTTGGTGTTCAAAAATCAATTTGAAACTATCAATTCTCTTGGGTTTTCATTAATAAAATCTTTTGCAGCCAGACAACTTAAAGGGAAAATAGATGTTGAAAATAATGGCGGGGTCAAATACACTATACACTACAAAATATGACAAATGAATTAAAAATATTGATTGTAGAAGATGATGTTTTAATTTCCGAACATTTAAAAATGATACTTGAAAATTTTAATCAAAGGGTTTTGGGAGTATGCGCTTCATTGAATGAGTTTAATGAAATTGTTAATCAAGTATTGCCCGATTTTGTTTTCCTAGATATCAGAATGAATGGAGTTGACGAAGGAATTGAAATAGCAAAGATACTAAATCTCAATAACATCCCATTTTGTTTTCTAACTTCATTTTCAGATAAGAAAACGCTCATGGATGCTGTAATTCAAAAACCAGCAGGATATATTGTTAAACCATTTTCAATAGATGACATAAAAAAAATAGTTGATGCTGCAATTAATTTAATTCAAGATCAGTTTCTAGAAATTGGAAATTCAAATAAAATAAACAGAATTAAATTCAAAGATATTTTGTGGTTGAAATCTGATAATGTTTATGTAGAAATAGTTTGTTCAAACGATAAGTTCGTAACCAGAGCAAAGTTAAATGATCTGCACGATAAGTTGCCTAAAAATATTTTTGTTAGAACCAATCAATCCTATATAATCAATGTTAATGAAGTGAAAACTATAACTAACAATTCAATATTTATTAACGATTATGAACTTCCAGTGTCAAAAAAATATAAGAATGAATTAAAAGAATTCTTTGATTTTACTAAGTAATAAAACTAACATTCAACAAAAAAATGTCATAATTCAACAATTTTAAAATATATCTTGTGGTATTTTAATTTCAGAATTATATTTGCCAAATTGTTAAAAAACCTTAAAAAAGTTTAGGTGTTAATAATATTTGATTTGCAGCATTTTGATAAGAATAATACAACTTCTAATTTTTATTTTATTTCTCTTAACTTCAGTTTATGGACAAGATAGTATTCCTTCTAAAGTTAAGTCTTTAGTAAAGGAAAATGTGCATATTTCAGGAGGTTTTGGAGGTATGGGAACGTATTATACAGTTGCTGGTTTGGATGCTCAAAGAGATCCTTTGTTTTGGCAAACAAATGCAAATATTAATATTAGAATTGGTCAGATCTCCATACCTTTTTCGGCTGTATTAAATGCTCAGAATAGAAGTTTTACGCAACCTTTTAATCAGTATGGATTGAGTCCAAAATACAAAGCAGTTACATTGCATTTGGGGTATCGTTCTTTAAGGTTTTCGGATTTTTCATTGAGTGGTAATCAATTTTTGGGTGTAGGGATTGAAATTACTCCTCAAAAAAGTTTTGTTAGAGGAAGATTGCTTTACGGTAGATTTGCAAAAGCGGTGGATGGTTATTTTACAGACGGGAAAGTAGTTGGAGAGCCAAGTTTTGAAAGATGGGGATATGGTGGACAAATTGAGTTGGGATCAACTAAAAATAACTTTTCAGTTATTCTTTTTAGAGCCCAAGATGATGTTAATTCTATTGAGGAATTTTCAAATGATGCTACCATTAGACCAGGGGAAAATTTAATTTTTGGTGTTACTACTCATCAAAAAATTGGAAAAAACATAACTTTTGATGGCGAAATTGATTGGAGTGCCTACACAAAAGACAAAAGATTAGAAGAAACCGTTTTAGAGGGGTATACTTATCTAAACAATATTGCTCCTTTGTTTAATGCAAATGGTTCAAGTACCTTAAGTAAAGCCGTTAAATTCAATGCAGACTATAATCATAAAAGGTTTAAAGTTGGTGCTGCTTTCAGAAGAGTAGATCCAGAATATCAAACTATGGGTTCTGTTTACCTTAATAATGATTTTCAAGATATTCAAGGTAAGGCTTCATTCAGATTGTTGAAGAACAAAATAATAATTAGTAGTTCAGTTGGATTGCAAAAAAATAATCTTGACAATTCAAAGGCTACAGAAATGAATAGACTTATAAGTTCTGTAAATGTAAATTATAATATTAATCAAAGTTGGATGCTGAATGGAGCATTTTCAAATTTCAACTCCGAAAGTCAGATGACATTGGTCAACACTCTAGATACCATGATGTATGCTCAAGTTACGCAAAATGCTAACGCTCAGTTAATGTATTCCAAAGCAACCAAAAAAATAAGAATTGCAAGTGCTATTTCTGGTAATTATCAAAATGCAAAAATCAATGGTATTGATAATTCTATTTTGTATAATGGTAACTTAAGTACTCAATTGGGGTTTTTAAAATCTGGATTGAACATTACTATAGGTGTAAATACATCTACAAATATTACGGATTCTTATGAACTTACAACCATAGGGCCATCTATAGTTTTTGCTAAAAGATTCTTGAATGGAAAAATAATGACTTCAATTTCCAATGTGGTTATGAGTACATATTTAGATAATGTTTCTGATGGTTATATATTAAATTCAAAAGTGAGTACTGCGTATAGAGTTAATAGACATCATTCTTTTAATTTTAATTTTTCTTTAATCAAAAAAGAAAGCACAGTTACAGATACTCAAGAAACACTAACAACACTAGGTTATAATTTTACTTTTTAGACATCAATGAGACAAAAATTACTGATATTATTAATAAGCGTTTTGTGTGTAGGGTATAGTAATGCTCAACAGTACCCAACTTCTGCTACTGTTATCATGCCTCCTCCACATCCTGTGTATATCAATGATTATTATGGTATTGGAAGTAATGCTTTTCAGGCTATTTTAAACTTAAACGATTTAAACGAATTAACATGGGATGTAAGATTGAGAATTACTGTTGAAGGTGAAGGAATAAGATTAACTTCAAAACCATCCTATATTCCTCCATTTCCAATTTCTATAACTAAAGGTATACCTACTACACTCTCAGGTAGTGATTTTGCAGGATATTTTGATGTTAATAATCTAAATCTTGAAGGGATAACAGCTGCTTCTTTAAATCAAAGTGGAAAATTACCTGAAGGATTATACAATTTTTGTGTTGAGATTTTAGATTATAATTCAGGAACTCCAATATCTTCAGTAAGTTGTCAAACAATTTTTATATTTTTCGAGCCTCCACCTGTTCTGTTGCAACCTGCTTGTCAAGAGGTAGTCACACCAAGTAATCCACAGAATTTGTATTTTGCATGGCAAATTGCTGGTGGTGCTTCGCCTACTATTGCTTATAATAGTAAATATAACATGGAACTTTATGAAGTTACAGATAACAATGATGATCCTTATTTTGCTGTTGCCAATAATCATGCTTTATTAGTGTATGAATCAGGTTATATTAACCAAACTTCAGTTACAATAGATGCTGTATCTGCTGCAACGACACCTTTAGTCGCAGGGAAAAAGTATGTTTGGAGAGTAAGAGCAGTAGATGCGGAAGAGAAGAACATTTATAGAAACGATGGGTTTAGCGAATGGTGTTGGTTTTATTACGGATATCCAAGTGATGGTGTTATTGAAATGCAATCTCCTGCTGACGAACACATTTTTGGGAAATATGATACAAGAAGTTTTGGTTGGTCTACCAGTAGTTTGGCTGTGCCTGGACAACAGTTTGAATATTCAATAACCATCAAAGAATTAAACGAAAATCAAGAGCCTGAAGATGCAATTGAATTTAATTCTGTTTGGTATCAAGAGTTTTTTCCTGCAACATCTTCTTTAAATGGTTATGGATTTACATTAAGCCAAGAATTTGAAGTAGGAGCAACATATATTTGGCAAATTATAGCTCATACAGAAACGCAAGAGGTAGCAAGAAGTGAAGTCAGAACTTTTTATGCTCCTTCTTTATTAGACAAGTTTGATGCTGGAGGTACTGAAGTTAAAATTGTAACTTTAAACGGTTCAAATTTGTCAGACATTGGTGGTGTCGGAAGGATTCAGTTATCTGAAGATCCAAATGATTTTATTGAGTTCGAATTTGAACATTTCAATATCGAAGACATGTCTGGTTCAATGTTTTTAGTAGGAGGAGAAGCTACATTCGATCTTTCAAATAGAGATTCGATAGAGATTGAGGCTAATGTTTCTGAGAATGGAAAAGCACATTTGCATTTTACAGAGGGGAAAATAGGTACATCCGGATTAAAATTTAAAACAAAATTAGTATGGAAATTTCCTCATGCTACTTCAGATAATGAATTAAGATATGTTGTTTCAGAAGAAAATTGGTTGGCAATTTCTGATAATGGAGGTTTTATAGGAGAATTGAAAATAAGCCAAGAAAGTAATTATGAGTTATTAGAATTGTACGAATTCGTAATGAAGTTAAAAACATCTTCAAAGTTCACAATAATTGATGAATTATATTCGCTTAGTTTGGATGGAAGTTTAACTGCAAACAATAATGTTAAAACTAACGATGGACAACCTTTTAAGATTGATTTTACAAATCAGAATGAATTGTTTTATATTGAATTTGAAAATTTTTCAGGAGCTGTAAATAATGGGCTTAAACCTGTTGAAGGTTTTGGACTAGAGATCTATCCCGAGTCAGCAATTGTTGATTTATCCGAAAGTGTTTCACCTGGTAAATTATCGGGTAATGTATCTTGGAAAGGTATTTATTTTTCTGATTTTCAAACTAGATTCAAGGTTGATGGAATTGATGCGTCTAATCAATTGGAATTATATGCTGATATTGATAGAAATGTAAGTATTTCTGGTGATACGGAACTATGGTTGTCTAATCAAGGAGTACAGTTCAAATACGATTTCGATTTAAACGAGGAAGGAAGTTCTTTTAATAAATTCCCTACTACATTTAAAGGTAACATTGAAGTTAAAGATAATAACATCATCAATAGTAAAATTGAAGGTAAAATAAGAATTCCTGTAATACACAAAACAGAATTGTTTGATTTTGAAATTCCTATTTTAGAGGAAGGCTTAGGTACGGGATATTTGACACAAGATTTAACAAACAGAGATTTAGTTTTTAATCCTTTTGGAGGTGAAAATAGAGTAAATGTAACAATCAAAAGAGCTGTTTTTGCTGATAATGAGAGATTGGATTTAGAAATTGATGCCGAATTAGTTGGTGTAAATGCAACAGTAACTGGAATTGACGATTTTCGAGTTTACGGAAATAATATGATCGGAATTGGCGCTCCTAATGGTTCAAAAGCTTTAACAACTCAAGTAACAGGAGAATACAAAGGATTTGATGCTCAAATATTTTCTGTTGGAGCAGCTTTATTCAATGGAAGTTATGTGTTCTCATACGAAACTCAAATTGATATGGGTGAAGGTGTAGCAGGCGAAGATGGACCGCCTATTTTAGCTGTTTCGAGTATAGAGCCTGTAGGTAATTCTGTAGATTTGCCAGAGTTTGGGCCTTCAAATCCTCAACCTGAACCGTCAATTTCAATTCCTGAAGATACAGAAACAGGACAGGCAACCCTTACTGTAAATGAAATGTTTATATCCATGGACAATCCATTGGTAGAATTGGAAGGATATATAAAACTGACTAATAACGATCCAAATTGGGGAACATCTTTTAGAGGAGGAATAAACGGAGCACTTAAAATTCCTGCTAGAATCGAAATGGGTTCAAATATAATATTTGGAGACAGAGAAGGAACTAAATTTTGGTATTTCGATGCTTATTTTAATGATAGAACTGGTTTAGGAATTCAGGTTCCACCTTTTTTCAACGTTGTAGCTATGGAAGGAAGAGCTTATCATCACATGTCTAAAACAGATGGTGAATTTATTGTCGATCCAAACATGGCTTTCGGTGCAGCTCTTTATCTACAATTAATTGATAATGCTCAACAAGGAGCTTTGTTTGCTATAGATGCTGGTGCTGAGATTAGAATTGAATCTTCTGGAGATTTCATTTTTAGCATTAGTGGAGATGGGTCTTTCCTGAATGTTAATAGAAGAACAGGTGTTGGTGGAGCTGTTGCCTCTGAAGTAGCAGAGACAGTTGTTAACGAAGCCATGGAGGCTATTGGACCTATTGAGTTTTCACAATCTATTGGAGGTGGAACGCTTACGGTAAAGGCTGAAAATCTTACTAAGGGTAATTTAACCTTTGCAAAAGATGATTACGAATTTTCAATTGGTGGTGATGTAGGAGGTACTCCTGCTGCAAGTTTTGGATATTCAAAAGGTGATGGTTCTGTGGCATTTAACGCTAATGCAAATGGTGATTTTGGAGTTAACTTTACAAAGGGAAGTGATAACATTGGAATAGGAATTGAAGGTGGAAATTCAGGGTATTTTGATTTTAATTATGACAATATTTCATTAAGTTCTGATATTGATGTTGCAAAAGCAACTGGTAACGTGGCTTTCGGATACGATGATAAATCAATTGCAATAGGTAAAACTGAAAGTGGTGGTTACCTTGACCTTCAGTTGTCTGAAGATATTGCTTTTAATACTGGTTTCGATGGAAGTGAACAATCTGGATATTTAGATTTAAAATACGAATCAAATAGTTTTGGTATTTCGGGTAATAATTCTACTGGAGAAGGTGCAATTGCTTTGAAAGTTGATGGTGTTGAAATGGATTTTGAGGTTAATACTCAAGAAAAATCAGGGTCTTTTAAGTTAGATGTTGGAAATACAAGTGTCGCTGCAGCGGCTGTTGCTGAAAAAAGCGGTTCTTTTTCATTTTCAAACGGAGCTTTAAGCGGAGCTGTTGCTGTAGATTTAGAAAACCAATCAGGATTAATTGATTATAGTTATGATCAAGGAAATAAACAGTTTCATGCAGAGATTAACGAAGGTACTGAAGGTAGTTTAAAATTTAAACATAATGATTTAGAACTAGAATTACATGGAACAACAAATGGTGAAAAAGGGGGAGTGTCTTATAAAAACGGTAGTGATGAACTTTCTTTAGAAGCAGATAAACAAGAAGGAACTGGAAGTATTTTATATGATATAGATGGAGAATATTTTGCTGCGTCAGTTCAATCTGATACGGGCTCTGTTCAATTTAAACAAGGTGCTTTTGACTTTACAGTTGGAATGACGAATCAGGGTTCTGGAGCTATTCTAGCCAAGAATGGGGATAAAGAATTTAATGTCTATGCTAATATTCCTAATGAGGCTGCATCTATACAAGCAATTGACGGTTCTAACGAATATCAAGCAAGTACAGATTTCCAAAATAACAACCATAATATTTTGGTGAAAAACAATGGTGATGAATATGAAATTCAATATTCTCCAACTAATCAGTTAGCTAGATATAAAAAAGGCAGCGAATTGGATGTTTACGCTAAGAATGAAGATGGTAATTATGAAGTTGGGACTACATACAGTGGGCATACTGTTACAGCTGCCTACACGGATGGTGTGAAAACTATTTCATATGTGGGATCAGGTGTCGAAGTCGCATTGTCCGAAGTCGATGTTGAAGTAAAATATTCTGGACATAGTTTATATGTTTCGGAAAGTGAACTGAAAATTGACGGAAATACATTAGAGCAAATGGCTAATAGTGTGCAGTACTCGCATAAAGAAGTGATGGGTGATGTAACTACAATTTTTAACATCAACAATGGAGATATTACTGTGCAGGTTCAAAAATCTGGAAACACCGTAGATTTAGAGACAAATCTTGAATTCAATGATGGAAGTATAACACTTAACTATAGTGGTGAGAATTATAGAGTTTTTAAACTGTCAGATAAATATGGTGTTGAGTACCAAGATTATTCAGGGTCATATGAAAATGGGGTAGTGCAATTGTCAAAAGGAAGCGACAAACAATTAACGGTTTCAGAAACTTCGCTGGATTTAAAATACGAAAACTACGACATAGGTGTTACAGAAAACTCTTTCTCTTATGCTGATGGAACTAATACGGCAACAATATCTGATGAAAGACTTACCTTAACAAGAGATGAGAAAGAAGTCTTTTTATCAAGTACTGAATGTGGGGTGAAATTAGCTGATGATAAGTCGCTTGTTCTGACAAGAAATTCTGCAGAAATTGAATATGAAAACTACAAAGCAGGATTCGCCATGGATGATTATGTTCATTATTCTGACGGTACGAGAGATTTAGCTTTGTCTCAAGACGGCTTATTAATTAGTGATGACAACAAAAGTTTAGCATTACTCAATGATAATGGTGTTCCCGAAATTCAATTGACGACTGGAGATGATTTATTTGAAGTAAGTAAAAAAGGATTTGCAGTTGAATACGATGGAAAAAGATATGCTGTTAATGAAGAAGAAGATCTTAAAATTGATATTGAAGACGATAAATACATTCTTCTAAAGTCAAATGGAGCTTCATATGTACAAGGGGAAACTTCACTTAATGTTGGAGGAGATGAGAATTTCTTAGAACTTAAACATGGAGATCAATCAATTGCATTGACTCAAGATGATAAAATTCAATATACAGACAATACTTATACCGCATGGTTAAGTAAAGATTTAGAGGCTCAGATTACTGATGGTGAGCACACTCTTGGAATATTTTCAGAAACTCATTACTTAACCTATACCCAAGGTGACTATGGTTTTGGAATTAGAGGTGGTAGTGGAGGAAATAAGCCAGGGGTTGATGTTACAGCTTTTGGAAATACGATTTATGTAGAAGGAGAAAGAAATGCAGATGTTACTGTAGGAATTTCTTCTCCTGATTATGGTGAAGCAAGTTTAACTGTCCTGGCAAATAAGGATTTTGAAGCAAGATTCAAAAAAGATGGTTCTGTCTATGGATTCAAAAAAGGAGATGGAATCGTAATTCCTATTATGGGAACAGAACCTGAACCACCTACTCCAGAATATTTGAGTGGTTCTGGAAGTGTAGAGGCCATGGATGGACCGACTTACTTAACCAATAGTGTTGCAGATGAAGCGGGAGGTTTTATAAAAGGAAAAGCAGAACTTTCTTTCAATAGTAAAACCCAACACTTAGTTGCAAATGCTGCAGTTGAAGGAACTAAGCCTATTTGTATCAAAGGTGCAATGGCGTTGGATGTTAGCCCTTCAAAGTTTAAACTTGATGTAGGAACAGAATCTGAAAGAATTGAATTATATCCTACTTGTTCTGGGTTCGGAGGAGGAGGATGGTTCGGTTTGGAACATTCTGCTGAAAATACTAATGTTAAAGTTGGAGTATTCTATGGATGGAAAGCAAGATCAAGTATTGAAATTGGATCCGATTTTTGTGGAGCAGGTTTGTCAGCAGAAGCTGGTGCAGAATTAGGAGTAAGAGCAGATGTAGACCTTTATCCAGATTTTGCTATTAATGAAGCTGCAATTTGGTTAGAAATTTATGCAGGTTTATATGCCAACTACTGGTGTTCCGGAGGTAGTGGAAGTATTACTATAGCTTCAGTTTCTTTGAGAGGAGAGTTAATAGCAAGATTTAGGAATAGTAAAACAAGTGTTGCAGGTACTCTTTCGGGATCAATTAATATTTTAGATATCGTTGAAGAGTCATTTTCAATGGGATTCGATCATGAATTTTAATATAAGAATGAAAGTAGTTAATATATTAATATCAATATTCATCACTTGTTTTTGTTTTGCGCAAGGCAACAAAAATGTAGCGGTTTTTATATCCAATGCTGACAAAGGTGACGGTATTTTGGTGAAATGGTTATACAACGAAGTTTATAATCCTGCTGGTTTTGATTTGTATAGAAGTTCGGCTAATAATAATTGGGAAAAATTAAACAGTTCTCCAATACAATTGAATAAAAATGCTAATACGAATAACTTTGATAAAGAGACAAAAGAATTATTTCAAGTTATAACTCAAACACCTCATGAAGAATTCATAACCAATTTAGCAAGAGCATTTGTAATGTTGAAAGCGATTTATAATAATCAGTTTGCATCTGCAATTGGAATTCATTATCACGACAAAACGGCTATTAAAGGTAATACATATCAATATAAACTTACAAAAGCGAATGAAAATTCTGAGTTAGCAATCTCTTCCTCTATTATTTGTGGTGATTATATTGGTGATTTTGCGCCAAAAGAAGTTAATCTAGATAGAAAAAAGAAGTTTATTGCCATTAATTGGAAGCCTGATGTTTATAGCTATTATGGAGTAGATATTTACAGAAAAGAATTAGAAGGTGGTGATTTTTTGAAGTTGACCAAAAAAGGACCCATTGCTATTGATATCAATACTCAAAAAAAATTCAAAGCAAGTGATGTATTTTTCGTTGATACTTTAATAGATAATGATAAAGGGTATGTATATAAATTTGCCAGTATAAACTATCTTGGTCAAGTTTCTGATTTCTCCCAAGAATATATCGCTGCAATAAAAGATTTTGATCCTCCAGCATCACCGTATACCTTTAAAGTAAGACCTTACTCTGTTGAGCAATTTGTTAGACTAACTTGGGAAGCTATTGAAGAACCAGATTTGAATGGATTCAATGTTTATTCTAGTCGAGATCCAGAAGGACAATTTAACAAAATCAATAATACACTTTTGTCAAAAGATTCAAGAGTTTTTGATACGCCAAATTTACCTGTTGGAGGGCATTATTTCATTGTTTCTGCTGTGGATTTAGCAGGAAATGAAACAACTTCAGGAATGATGTTTGGTGAAATTCGAGATGTGGAACCCCCTGCTGCACCTACTGGATTAGAATGCAAAGCCGAATCAGGTAAAATCACTTTGTCTTGGAATCCTAATTCAGAGGGAGATTTGTTAGGTTATATTATTCAAAAATCACTAAGTGATTCTAATAATTTGGACAACAAATATGTTAGGCTTAACGATAAGGTTTTGAAAGAAACTTCCTTTGAAATTGTTCTTCCAAAAAATGTAAAGAATGAATTTGTGTATAGAATTTTAGCAGTTGATACTTTATTTAATATCAGTAAACCTTCAATTAATTCTTTGGCGCAAATGCCTGATGTAACTCCTCCTAAAAGCCCAGTGATTTCATCAATAAATACTCATAATGAAATCATACAGCCAGTGGTGAAATGGATAAAAAATGTTGATGAAGATTTAGCAGGTTATAAATTGTTGAGAAAATCTAAAGATGATTCAATTTTTGTTCAAGTAAACTTTAGTATGATTCCTTCTGATGTAACTGAATATATCGATAGATCGGCAGAAAAAGGGATTAGTTATGAATATGTTTTAAAATCAATCGACTTTACTGGAAATGAATCTGAAAATTCCAATCGAGTTTCATTTGCTTTAGCTAAAGAGAAGTCTGAATCCTCAGTTGAAATAATTAAGTCTTTGTACAATGCCAAGAGAAAAGAAATTCAATTTGAATGGAAATGGAATGGCGAAGAGAATCCAAAGGGATATGTAGTTTATATGATGTCCAATGATGGTATATTAAAACCTGTTACTGGTCTCAATCAAGAAAATAATTTAAAAATAAAACAAACATTAGAAGAGAAAACTAAATTTGAAGTAAGAGCATATACTTTGGATGGTCAGATAATAAAATCAAAACTTTTTGTAATAGAAGCAACTAAAAATTAAAAAACACTAGAAATATGAAAGCAAAAATAAAAATTGCATTGTGTACAGCGTTATTAACCTCTGGAATTCAAATGTTTTCTCAAGTAGGTATTGGAATCGCCAATCCTAGTCAATATTCAATACTGGATTTAACACAAACGGGAACTGTCAAAGGTTTGTTATTACCCGTAGATCTTATTACCCCGAGTGATGCACCACCACGACCTATAGGAATGATTGTATACTTTAATGACCAAGTCTATGTTAAACAAACAGGTGGTTACAACGCAATGAATCCATGGAAGTATAAATTTAATGGTAATACTGCTGAGGATATTACTTTTAACCCTACTTCAATGATAGGAGTAGGAATAGGAGTTAATACTGGTAATATATTCGGAAACTTACATGTTTCAGCTACTGGTAAAGATGTCAATGCAGCGGCTAATTCATCTACTTCAGCAGCATTTTTTATTGGAAATGCAACTTCTGCCACACATATGATTTTTGATGCAGATGAAATTATGGTAAAAGCAACCAATACTACTGGAGGATTATTAAAATTGCAAGAAGAAGATGGAAGTATTAGAATTGGTAGTAATAGACTTGAGAATGTTGATTCAGCAGTGGTGCATTTAAATACTAGAATTGGTTCAACAGCAAATTCGAAAACTTTAACAGTTCATGGAAACATTGATACCAAAGCTAAAATCAAGGAAAATGGAAATGATTTATTACCAAGAGGTTCTGTAATAGCCTTTTTTGGGGCTGCTGTTCCAGCAGGTTGGGCTTTATGCGATGGTCGATACTATGACCCTAATAACAATGCCAATGCAAGTGCAACACCTGTTGCGGGATATGTTCTTACTCCCAACCTTAACGGAAGAACAATAATTGGGGTAGGAAATAATGGTGAAACAACTTACACTTATAATACTCCTGGTGGACTTGATAATAGGCCATTAGTAGCTGGAAATATACCAAATCATCAACATACAGGAAGTACTAATAACGATGGAGCACACAGCCATACTGGTTTAAGAGCAAACTTGGTCGATAATGATGATAATGATGATACGTTTTGTGCTATAGGTTATTCATGCGGAAGTGACCCAAGCGGACCTCAATCACCAGGATCAGTTGCTAGTACTGGCTCTAATCACACACATGGTATTACGCTAAATACTTGTACTAATTGTGGAACTACACCTGTAAACGTAGTATCTAAACACCTTGTTTTGAGATATATCATGAAATTATAAAACTTTTAATGAAAAGCATAGCTTATGATTCATTTAATAAAAATAGTATTGATTTTTACCTGTTGGGTCGGAATTGGTTTTACTGCATTTACTCAAATAAACCATACCATTCATATAGGTGAAATTTTTAAAATTAGCAATGGTACAAGTATCTATTTCATTGGCGATTTTACTGATAGTTCTTCCAGTAATTGGGTAGTAAACGAAGGGGATATGTACTTTAATGGGGATTTATTTAATAATGGAACTAAGAATATTTTTGGTGCCATCAACACTGAAGGAAGAGAACATATCATTGGAACAACATCACAAATTTCAGGTACTGATACAATTTATTTTCATAATTTAGAAATCAATAAAAACTTAAACACAGATACTGTTATTCTTAATAAATTTGTTATTGTAAATGACAGTTTACTTTTAACCAATGGAGATATTTTACTCAATGATTCACTTGAATTAAGATTTGTTGGTGGTTCTCCTTCTGTTTCTTCACCAAATGGGGGGCTTCTTAATGAAACAGATGCATCGAGAGTTTATGGTCCAAGTTATATCAAGGTAACAAATGTTGATTGGTCTTCTATTGGTACTAAATCCTTCCAAAATCTTAAGAACGTAGGTATCGGCTTAGAGGTCTTAGATTATTTAGGAACCAATAAGCCATTGATTTACAGATATAATGTTACTCAAGAATGTGGAGGTAATACCGGGTCTATTCAAAGAACTTTTAATTTCAAAAATATAAGTCAACCAGGAGATATAAATAATATCTCATTAAGATACTTAATACCTTCAGAGCAAGGATTTTTACCAAATGCAGATAGTATAAGTGTTTATTATACAAATGATAACAGAGACAATTGGTCAGATATTGGAGGAACTTATGGCACTAATACTGTTACGAATTCAACAACGATCAAACAAATAAACAATATTTCTTACGTTACGGGAGCAAAAGATTCATGTGATTATTTACCCTTTATTCAGTTCAATCAAGTAAACTTAAACGTAGTTCCTACAGATACATTGATAGGTGTTACAACCGCTCAATCTTGTGACTTTTCTGATGTAAATGTTCAAGTAATTGGTGATCCTGGAAGGTATTATTGGATTTTACCTTCTGGTTCTTTAATTCCTTCTGATAGTGGAACCTATCATACTTTTTCTACTTTAGGTACATATACTTTAGTTCTTGAAGACAGAAGAGGTTGTATTGGAAGAAGAGATTTGGTTGTATCTTCTGCTCCCAATGGAAATGCTGATTTTTCATTCACTTCACCTAGTTTATGTGATGGAGTTCAATTTAATTTTGTCCCAGATTCTGCTAATATTCCAGCATATACTTATGAATGGGATATGGACAATAATGGAACTTTTGAGACAAATGCTTACCAAGTCAATAGTTTTACTTTTCCGTCTTCTGGTGTCTATTCAGTAGGTCTTAAAGTGACGACTGATATTGGTTGTTCTGTTTCTTCAAATGAACAAATTATTATCCAACCCATACCCGTTGCTAGTTTTACAGCAAGTTCTGCATGTCCCGGAGCGCCTATTATTTTTAACAATACGAGTACAGCAAATCCGCTTGCCGGTGTAAGTTTAAATTGGGATTTCGACAACAATGGTTCAGTTGATGCAACCACCAATGGAAATGGAAGCGGTACAGGAGGTAATACAAGTCATATATTTAATGCGGAGGGATCATATACTGTAGCTTTAACTGCTAGTTCTAATGGTTGTACCTCTTTACCTTATTCTGCTCCAGTTATAGTGCATCCATTGCCTGCTCCAGATTTTACTTTCACTAATGCATGTGAAAGTCAACCTGTGCAATTTACCAATGCTTCTTTGATTTCTGATTTTTCAACCATGACGTATCAATGGAATTTTAATCATCCTATTGGTCCAAATTCTTCTTTGACAAATCCTAGTTTTACATATACAAGCTCAACTTCTTACGCTGTTTCACTTACTGCAACAAGTTCGAATGGGTGTGTAAATGATACCACTATTATAGTTGATATAGATGAAAATCCAGTAGCAGACTTCAATTTTGTTAATGCATGTATCAACAATGCAATATCATTTGCAGATAATTCCTCTATTGGTAATGGTACTTTGAGTACTTGGAATTGGAATTTTGGAAATTCTAATACATCTTCAAATCAAAATGATACTCAAACTTATACTTTAGCTGGTAACTATAATGTTTCTTTGGTAGTATCTACAACTCAAGGATGTACGGACTCGATTACAAAGTCAGTAACGGTTTTTGACGGTCCATCACCTTCTTATTCTGTTATTGATGTTTGTGAAGGAAATTCTACCACTTTTATCAACACATCTACTAATGCAGTTTCTTATGAATGGACACTTCCAAGTTTGGGTCAGACTTCAACTAATTTAAGTCCTTCGTTTTCTTTCAATAACTCTGGATGGCATGTTGCCGAATTAGAAGCTACATCTTCTAATGGTTGTGTTGGGAATTTTATTGATTCTGTTCAGGTATTTCCGCTTCCTAACATTGGTTTAGGAGCAAACAATACAACTTGTGGGACAAGTTTTGTCTTAGATGCTTCAGATGGTGGAAATAATGCTGGTGCAACATACTTTTGGAATACGGGAGCAGCAACTCCTCAATTTACAGCAACATTCAATGGAAATTTTGATGTTACAGTAACTTCGACAAATGGATGTATAGCAAATGAATCTACGACAGTAACTTTGAATTCAGCAGTAGTTCCTAATATATCAAATCAAAGTGCATGTGATTTAGTGGTTTTAGATGCTGGATATCCAGGTCCTACAACTCAATATGCATGGACTGGTCCAAATGGTTTTACAGCTACTACTCAAACTATAAATGTTACAACATTGGGGACTTCAACTTATTCTGTAACTGTAATTGATCAAAATGGGTGTACAGGTTCTGCAAGTGCTAACTTAGTTATTTCTACTAGTTCTCCAGTTAATTTTGGACCTGATCAAGTCAAATGTGTTGGAGATGTAGTTACTTTAGATGCAGGTACTCCAGGTTCTACTTATGCTTGGAATACTTCTGCTACTACACAAACAATAGATGTTACTCAAGATGGTTTTTATTCTGTTGTTTTAACTAATGCAGCAGGTTGTATATCTGGAGATACTATTCAGTTTACTTTCAATACTTCTCCCATTGTCAATTTAGGAAATGATGCCTCTTATTGTGTAACACATCAATTAAATGCATTTTCTGCCAATTCTTCGTATTTGTGGAATGACTTATCAGTACAACCCAATATTACTGTTACATCTTCAGGTCAATATTTTGTAGAAGTTACTAATACTAATACTGGATGTGTTGCTTCAGATACAATTAACTTGGTTATCAACCCGCTACCAATTGTGAATTTAGGTAACGATACTATATTATGTAGTTATCAAAATTTATTGATAGAATCCAATGTTCCTGCTGTTTCTTATAATTGGAATACAGGAGAAACCACTCCAAATATTACAGTGGCTAGTTCAGGATTATACAGTGTAGAGGTAATAGATGCTAATGGATGTGAAAATTCTGATCAAATTAATGTGCTTGTAAATCCAATTTTTTCAATAGATCTTGGAGTTGACAGACCGTTTTGTGAGGGATCTACTGTAATTCTAGATTTAGATACAGTTTTTACTAATGCTACTTATCAATGGTATGATGATTCTGGAATTCTAGGTAATGCTTCAATTTATTCTGTTTTAGATACTGGAGTTATCTACTTAGATGTAGTGAATCAGTTTGGTTGTGAAGCAACAGATTCTATTACCATTCTTCCCTCAAACCTTTCATTGTTTGCAGTGTTTTTAGCCGATAGTGAAGTTTTAGCTGAGGATTCAATTATTTTTATTGATCTTTCTTACCCAAAACCTTATGAATTAGAATGGGACATGGGGAATGGTTTTACAACAACAGATTCAGTTCCAATTTATGCCTATTTTGTTCCAGGAGATTACGATGTATCTTTAACTGTAGATAATGGTTTTTGTCAATCTATTAGAACAAAAACTATAACCGTATCTCCAATCAAAACTAATGACCCACAATTTGAAGTTCCTAATTTGTATTCAACAATTGAAAGTTTGGTGTTGTATCCAAATCCCAACAATGGAGATTTTAATCTAAAAATCAAAATGACGGAAGAAAGTACAGTACAAGTGGATATTTTCAATTTGATGGGACAACAAGTTTTTAATGAAAGATTTGTTACACAAGAAACGATAAGAAACTACTCGCTAAATAATTTAAGAGCAGGAGCATATATTGTAAGAGTAATGTCTGGAAAAGAAAGTAAAAGTTTAAAATTTATAAAAATAAATCATTAATTTAATGAAAAAAGCGATTCAAATACTAACAGTTATTATTATCACTAGTTGGATAGCACCTTCAATTTTTTCTCAACCTTGTTTAACAGGATGGAGATACAGAAGAACCATTGAAATGAATAATGGTGGATCTTCTTTGACGAATCATCAGGTTTCAGTAGTAGTAAATACTCAAGTTTTGGTAGCTTTAGGTAAAGCTAGAGCTGATGGAGGAGATATTAGATTTACAGATGCTTCGGGAAATTCACTTTCCTTCTGGTATGATCCTTTACAATACAATTCATCAAGTACTACATTTTGGATAAAAACTAATGCTACTGCAGGAAGTTCATTTATTTATATGTTTTATGGAAATGCAACATCTCCATCTGTAGCAAGTGGTGAGGGAACTTTTGAACTTTTTGATTCTTTCAATTCAGGTAGCATTTCTCCTTTAGTTTGGGATAAATGTGGAAACAATATCAATGTAAGTGTAGTAGGGGGAACGGCTACTTTTCAATCAAACACCACTACTTTTCCAAGAGACTATTTAATCACTTCTAAACAATCATTTTCTACTCAAATAATTACTGAATGTAAAGTAAATAGTGCAGCTACGGGAAGATCTGTTATAGGTGTCATAGATAATGCTAATGATGGATATGCTAACACTTTTGAGAATGGGGTAGTAAAAATGATGAAAATATCAGCAGGAGGAGATTGCAAATTAATTGAACAGCTTACTTTACCTAATCCAACATCTGTTGCATCAATAAATGGAATCAATGGTTTTACATGGATATCATCAAATAGTCAAAACATAACATGGCCTAGTGGCTCCTCAAATTATAGCGACACTGATAAATCAACTTCTTTTGGTAATCCAAAGAAAGTTATTATTGGAAATGCGATTAATACCACTCTTACAAGTGGAACTTTTACTTTAGATTATGTAAGAGTTAGAAAATATGCTGCAACTGTGCCTGTTCTAACGCTAGGAGTAGAAAACGAGGCTCCTGTAAATCCAATTGCAACTAATACAGGACCTTATTGCGGAGGAGATGCAATTGTTTTATCTACAAATACATATGCTGGAGCTTTATATTCTTGGACAGGACCTGGAGGTTTTACCAGTACTAGTCAAAACCCTCCTCCTTTTACTTCATCACCAGCACTTTCTGGAACATACCAAGTTAACATCACAATGCCAGGTGGTTGTAATGCTGTGAATATTTCAACTAATGTTTCTGTTTCCACAGCATCTGTTTCTGGTACTATTAGTGGAGCAGCGACTTTATGTGAAGGTTACAATTCTGGAACGCTCACACTATCAGGTGAAAATGGAGACATTCTAAGATGGGAAATGTCTAATAGTGCTATTGGTCCATGGGTTACTTTATCTAACAATACCAATACTTTGAATTACCAAAATTTATCTGATACTACTTATTACAGATCTGTAGTACAAAGTGGTAGTTGTCCTTCTGCTACTAGTCCAACTTTACAAGTAAACATTGATAAGGCAACAGTAGGTGGATTTACTTTAGGAACTGATAATGTTTGTGAAGGATTGAATGGAGGTGATGTGAATTTAGTATATCAAAATGGAAATATCTTAAAGTGGGAATCTTCTACTGATGGTGTGATTTGGAGCGATATTACAAATTCTACTACACAACAATCCTATTCAAACTTAACTACGACAACAATGTATAGAGCTCTTGTACAAAGTGGTGTTTGTCCTGCACAATATTCTTCTCAAACAACTATTTCGGTAAATCCGAATCCCGTTTCTAGTTTTACAGCAACTACAGTTTGTCAAGGAAATAATACCCAATTTACAAGTACATCTTCAATAAGTAATGGGTCCATTGTAAATTACAATTGGAATTTTGGTAATGGTAGTGGAAGTATTGCTCAAAATACTTTTAATCAATATGCAAATAGTGGTACTTATACCGTAGCCCTTACAACAATTTCTGATAAAGGTTGTAGTAATTCCACGACAATGCCTGTTACAGTAAATGCTAACCCAAGTGTGAACTTTAACGCTTCTAATGTCTGTCTAGGTCAACCAATGAATTTCCAATCAGTTGTATCAGTAGTTGGAAGTACAATTTCTAGTTTATTGTGGAATTTTGATGATGGAAATACTGCCACTCAAAACAATGTTAATTACACTTATACTAATCCGGGTTCTTATGATGTAACTCTAACTGCTACAAGTGCTCAAGGATGTATTGATTCTATAACTAAAACAGTTCAAGTATCTCAACCAGTTGCAGTTGATTTTATCGCAGATAGTGTTTGTCTAGGAGAACCTATTCAGTTTTCTAATACTTCGTTGAGCGGATCAACAACAGTTCAATACATTTGGAATTTTGGTGATGGTAATACCTCAACACTTTTGAATCCTTCTCATACTTATGCAGCAAGAGGAGTGTATACTGTAATTTTACAAGCAAGTTTATCTGGAGGAGGTACATCATGTCAATCTTCAAAATCTCTTAATGTTGAGGTTTATGAAAGACCAACAGCCAACTTTACATTTAACAATGAATGTTTATCTGATACTGTTTCTTTTGTAAATCAATCTATTTTTACTGGAGGTTTATCAAATTTGACCTACAATTGGAATTTTGATGATGGTAATTTATCTAACAATCAAGACGAAATGCACAAATACAATATACCTGGTCTATATCAGGTAAGTTTAGAGGTAGAAAGCATATTTGGTTGTACGTCTGAAATCGATAAACAAGTTGAAATTTATGAAATGCCAAATGCTAATTTTACTGTAAATAATGTTTGTCTAAATCAACCTTCTGAATTTGTAAATACATCTACAATTGCTTTAGGGACTATGACCTACAATTGGGATTTTGATAATGGAAATACGAGTATTATGGAGGCGCCTTTTACAACTTATTCTGGAGATGGCGATTATCAAGTGCAATTAATTGCCACATCCAACAATGGATGTTTGGATACAATTGTAAAATTGCATACTATCTTTCCTAAACCTTTAGCAAGATTTTTCTATGATGAGGTTTGTGATGGAAATCCAACTTTATTTTACGACAGTTCTCTTATAAACTCTGGAACGATAAACTCTTTTAGTTGGAATTTTGGTGATGGTTCTTCTGCAAATGGAACAACTCCTAGTCATCAATATTTAAATGTTGGTTCTTATAGTGTAAGTCTTTCTGTTGTTTCAGATAAGTTATGTACTGATGACACAACCATGTCGGTTATTGTAAATCCTAATCCAGTAGCAAACTTTTCTATACAAGATGCATGTATTGGTGCTGCAGTAAGTTTTACCAATAATTCATTTATATCAAGTGGAACCATGTCTATGTTGTGGGATTTTGGAGATGGTGGCGCATCTAATCAGGCCTCACCTTCTTACACCTATGGCAATGTTGGTTTGTATCCTGTTAAGTTGATTGTTACTTCAGGAAAGGGATGTCATAACTCGGTAGTAAAAACTGCTGAAGTTTTTGCACCTCCATTTTTTACATTAGGTTTGGATGATACGATTAGTCTAGGTGATGAGGTAGAATTAGAAGGTTTTTATCCTGGAGCTTTGGCATATAGTTGGTCACCAAGTGAAGGTTTGGATAATAGTTCACTTTCTAATCCATCAGCCTCACCGTCTGAATCTACAACCTACACTTTAACGGTAACTGATGGTAACGGATGTAAAGGACAAGACAGTATCTATATTCATATCATAGAAGATTTCAATTTAACAGTCAGCAACTTAATAACTCCTGACGGTAATGGAGTCAATGATTTTTGGGTTGTTGGAAATATTGAAAATTATGGTGAAGCTACAATATTTATCTACGATAGATGGGGAAAAGAAATACTTAAAACTAACAATTATCAAAATGATTGGAATGGAGTATCAGGTACTGATCAATTGCCTGATGGTACTTATTACTATATAATAACATTACCAGGACAAGAGAAAGTTTACAAAGGAGGAATTACTGTCCTAAGAAATAAATAATAAATGAATCAAATGAAAAAGATAACTTTAATATTAACCTCATATATATTATGTTTCTCTACGATAACTGGTCAACAAACACCAGAACTAGAGCATTATTTGGTAAATCCTTTTTTCTACAATCCTGCTGGAGCCGGAGTTGAAGGAACTAATATATATCTAGATTATCATAAACAATGGGCAGGATTCTCTGGAGCACCACAAACTCAAGTTTTTACTTTTGATAAAGCCTTTAAGAAGAATAAATACGGTTTTGGATTTAAGGTAATTAATGATGAAATTAATATTTTGGGAAGCACTGGAGGATATCTAGCATATTCTTACGAAGTAAAAATAGGTAAAGTCCAAAGCATTAGATTTGGAGTGGAAGCTGGAATACTTCAAAACAGAATTTTGTTTGATAAAATAGTGGCAACTGAAAATGATGAGGCGCTATTGTTTAACAATAGACAATCTTCATCTAATTTTGATGGTTCAGCAGGACTTATCTACAAGCTTCAAAAATTTACTTTAGGTTTTGCAGCTCAAAATTTGATACCAAATAGTTTTGATTATGAAAGTTCTGAAACATCAAATTCTTTAGTGTATAGTAATATTCAACACTATTACTTAAATGGTCTTTATGATTTCAATTTGGGAGATAGCAAATGGATTTTACAACCTTCTTTTTTAGTTAGAGGTGCTAAAGGGATGCCTTTTGTTTACGATGGTAATTTATCAGTAATTTATGATCAAATGCATTGGTTAACTCTTAGATATAAGCATAATATTGGTTATTCAGTTGGAATTGGAGGTGTAATAGCAAATCAAGTGAAAATTGGATATGCTTATGGTATTTCTTCAAATGAAATTTCAAATTACAATTCAGGTACTCATGAAATTGTAGTTGGAATTTCAATATTCGGTGGAAATGGAAACGGAGGAGATTCTAAAATGTCAAGCAAACAACTGGATAGAATTGAAACTCAAAATAACGAGTTGTTAGAAAAAACAGATTATCTAGAGAAACAAAACCAAACTTTAAAAGAAGAATTGGAAAAACAAAAAGAGGAGTTAAAAAACAAGGTTTTTGGATTGGACCAATTGAAGTTGGAGTTTGAAAAAGAAATGCAAGAATGGAAAAAACAGCAAGAATCAAATGCTGCTAACAATTCAAATAGTACTTCTGATTCTGGAAAAGAAATGAACTCTGCAGCAGATGAATTAGGTAGCACTACTTTAGCAGAAAATGGAGAAAAATATGTAATCATTGGAGCTACACGAGGATTTGAATTGGCTAAAATGTATCAAACCATAATAAAAAGAGAATACGACCTTGATACAAAAGTGATTCAAAATTCTAGAAAATCTTGGTATTTGATTTACACTAAAAAAGTTGATACACCCGCTGAAGCTCAAGAAGAACTTAAAAGAGTAAAAAAAGCAGATACAAAAGGTATATATGTAGGAAAGCCATGGGTTTATGAGGCAAATGACAAATAATTTTTGTTTACAAAGCGTATCGAAAGACATGAAAAACATTAAAATAGTACATAATTTTCCTTCGAAGTTTTTAATGTCCATTTTATTGGTAATTTCTCTTTTTTCTAAAAAAGGTTATAGTCAATGTGCATTGGGTACTGCAGGTAGCACATTTAATACATCAACATTAGTTGACGATGTTCAATCTAACATTACAACTACACTCAATGCTGGAGATTATGTGACCTTAACTAATGTTGTTGCAGGGAAAGCATACAGATTGAACTCTTGTTCAGATCCTGGCAATACATCTCTTACTCTTTTTAATTCAGCATTTACTGCTATAGAGTTCTCTACTGCAGACTGCGGAAATGATGGAGATATTACTTTTGTAGCACAAAGTAGTGGAACTTATTATATACAATTAAATGTAGGAGGAGGTTGCGGTACAGATGCTTTAAATCATACCATAAAAGCGACTAGATTTGGTTGTGCCAATCCTGATGCTGCTAATATTTCCATAGTACAAAATGTAACTTGTTTTGGTGATACTGCTGCAATTTTAAACTTTTCAGGAAATTTAAATGATGCACAATATTGGATGGTTTATAAAGACTCATGTGGAGGCGAGCTTTTGGATACAGTTTTCACTTTGCCTTACACTTTTGTTCCTCTTCTTGGTACTAGAAAGTATTTTGTAAGAGGTGAAGGAGGATGTGTAAATAGTTCTGCGATTTCATGTGATTCTATAGAATTAACTACCATTTCCAATAGTGCTAATTTTTTCTACGATGAGACAAACTATTGTAACTTAAGCGCTGATCCTACACCTATTATTGGTGGAAATCCTGGAGGAACTTTTAGCGCAACACCCACAGGAATTTCTTTAAATGCTACGACTGGCGAAATTGATTTAAGTGTAAGTACACCAAATACATATAAAATTAAATACACAACTACAGGGACTTGTTCTACAACGGATAGTGTAGATATTCAGATTAACGGACTCGATAACGTAGCATTTAGTTATGGAGGGACTACTTTTTGTAAATCTTCTAATAGTGTTTCACCTACTATTTCTGGTGTTAATGGAGGTGCTTTTAGTGCTACACCAGCAGGTTTATCTATTAATGCTTCAAATGGGGGCATTAATCTAACTTTATCTACAGTTGGAACTTATACAGTTACCTATACTACTTCTGGCCCATGTGGCAATTCTTCAAATGTTACTGTAACTGTTAGTGAAGCTGATGTAGCATCAATCACTTATCCATTATCAAGTTACTGTACGAGTTCAGTTGATCCTACGCCAACCATTACGGGTTTGACTGGAGGTACTTTTTCAGCATCTTCAAGTGTGGTATTGAATTCCGGTACAGGTGTTATCGATTTAAGCGCTTCAAATCCTGGATTTTATAATATTACGTACACAACTGCAGGCTCATGCCCTATATCAACTCTATATAGTGTTTCTATTAATGGTCCAGATAATGCAAACTATAATTATGGTACAACTACTTTTTGTACGAGTGCTTCAGACCCTGTACCTTCTGTTTTTACTAGTGGATCTTTTTCCGCAACTCCAACTGGTCTTTCAATCAATGCTTCTAATGGTACAATAGATGTTAGTGCAAGTAGTATTGGTACTTATTCGCTTACATACACAACTTCAGGAACTTGTCCCAACACTTCTAATCAATCTATAACAATAAGTGGACTTGATAATGCTAGTTTCAGTTATGCAACCAGTTCTTTTTGCCCTTCTGGTTCTGACCCTGTACCTACTATTGCTGGATTGACAGGAGGTACTTTTACTTTCAGTCCATTTGGAATGAGCATCAATTCATCTACAGGAAGTATAGATTTAAGTGCCACAATTCCAAAAACATATTCAGTAATCTATACTACCAATGGTAGTTGCCCAAATTCTGCTAGCCAAACAATAGTTTTAAATCCTTCTGATAATGCAGATTTTAATTATTCAAATTTCAACTATTGTGTTTCAAGTTCTGATCAAACACCTACTATTAATGGACTTCCTGGTGGAACTTTTACTGCTACTCCTACAGGTTTAAATATCAATTTATCTACAGGCTTTGTTGATATAAGTGCAAGTGCTATTGGCAATTATACAGTAACCTATACTACCAATGGCACATGTCCTGCAAGTTTTAATAGAAATTTCAGTATTAGTAGTTTTGATGACGCCTCTTTTTCCTACAGTAACGCTTCATTTTGTGCTTTTGAAACGAATTCTTCTCCAACTATTGCAGGTGCGTTAGGTGGAACTTTCTCTTCTTCTCCTGTTGGTTTGTCAATGTCACCAACGACAGGGTTTATAAATACGGGTTCAAGTAATGAGGGGATTTACACAGTTACTTACACAACCAATGGAGATTGTATCAATTCTTCAAATCAAACTGTCGAAATCAAACAACTTGATGAGGCTAGTTTCTTTTATGATCAGGTAGAATACTGTGATTTTGAAAATGATCCAGTTCCAAATAATCAAGGATTTCCTACAGGGACTTATACTGCTACACCAACTGGTTTGAGTTTGAATCCTTCTACTGGATTAATTGACTTAAGTGCAAGTAATCCAGATATATATACAATTACATTTTTGACTAATGGTAGTTGCCCAAACTCAATCTCTCAAGCATTGATAGTTTTGCCATCAAGTGATGCTTCTTTTTCATACTCAAAAACTAATTATTGTAAACTTGAGTTTAATCCAGTTCCTACAATTACAGGATTAAGTGGAGGTTCGTTTTCAAGTTTCCCTTCTGGATTAGTTATTGATAATTTTACAGGTGAAATAAACTTAAATACATCTTTAGAGGGTGCTTATAATGTCGTGTATTCAGTAGGTGGAGATTGCCCAATTTCTGACACAATTGTAGTATCTATAAATGACTATGATGATGCTAGTTTTACATATGGAAGTACAAACTTTTGTAATTTAGCTTCAGATCCAACACCAACTATTTCTGGAGTATCTGGAGGTATCTTTTCTGCATCGCCTACTGGGCTTTCACTTAACACTACCACTGGCGAAATTGATTTAAGTGCTAGTTCACTAGGTGTTTATACTGTAAAATATCTAACAAATGGGATTTGTCCTGATTCAAGTTCTGTACCCATAGAGATTGGAAGTTTAGATGACGCATCGTATAGTTACTCAAAAAATGACTTTTGCATCACAGAAAATGATCCTTCACCAATAATTACTGGTCTCACTGGAGGGCTTTTTACATCTTCTCCTTCTGGGTTATCCATAAATATATTAACAGGAAAAATAGACATTAGTGCAAGTGTGGTAAATTCCTATACTGTAACCTACACCACGTCTGGTGATTGTCCAAATACTCATGTTCAGAATATCAATATAAATAATTTAGATGATGCAAATTTCAACTATGCAACCTCTGATTTTTGTATTAATGGTACGAATCCGCAACCTACTATTTCTGGACTTTCAGGTGGTACTTTTTCGGGTTCTTTAGGTTTAGATTTGAATGTTTTAAACGGAGAAATTTCTTTGGCTTCAAGTGTTCCCAACAATTATTCAGTTACTTACACAACTAATGGAATTTGTACTAACTCTAGTACTCAGAATATTTCGGTTAATGATTTAGATGATGCAAATTTCAATTATGGAGCAGGAAGTTTTTGCGCTTCTGATGCTAATCCATATCCATTCGTTTTGGGATTCCCTAACGGAACTTATTCAAGTTCGCCAGGAGGTTTGATTTTAGATCCTAATACCGGAGAAATTGATGTTGTAAATAGTTTAGTTAATTCTTATACAATTACATATACTACCTCAGGTCTATGTCCTAATTCGAGTAATAGTACATTAAATATAATTGATTTCGATGATGCAACTTTTGCATATTCATCAAATAGTTATTGTGTATCTAATAATGATCCAACACCAAATATCACAGGTGTTACTGGAGGAATGTTTTCAAGCAATCCTTCTGGACTTTCTTTTAATTCAATCACTGGAGAAATAGACCTCTCTAATTCATTGTTAGGAACATACACTATAGATTATACTACATCTGGAAATTGTCAAAATACATTTTCGCAAACAATCACAATTACAGACGTTGATGATGCAAGTTTTAGTTACGGAGCATTAAATTTATGTGAATTAGATGCCGACCCTACACCAATCATAAGTGGAGTATCTGGAGGTATATTTTCATCTACCCCAAATGGATTAGTTATCAATTCTTCCTCAGGTGAAATTGATATTGATGCTAGCACAGCAGGTAATTATTCAATTGTTTATAATACCAATTCTTCTTGTCCGACATCAAGTTCAAGAGTTTTCAACTTATTACCAACTCCAATTACTAACCAAATTGTGAATGCTTGCGACAGTATTAATATTAATGGAAATTACTATTCATCAAGCCAAATGATTGCGGACACATTGTTAGGATATTTATGCGACAGTATTGTTAATACAGATTTGACAGTAAATTATTCAACATTTGCAACAGATGTTCAATCTGCATGGTGCTCATATGTTTGGCTCGATAGTATCGAATATACAGAAAGTCACAATAGTGCTACATTTGTTTTAACAAATTCTCAAGGTTGTGATTCATTAGTTCAATTAGACTTGACAATTTCAAGTGTAGATGTATCTGTAACGAGTACAGGAACAAGTTTTATTGCTAATTCAAGTACGGCTTCTTATCAATGGTTAGATTGTAGCATAGGATTTACTCACTTAATAGATGAAACAAATCAGACATTTGTTCCTACTTTAAATGGAAGTTTTGCTGTAATAGTAACAGAAAATTCATGTTCTGATACCTCAGCGTGTTTTGATATTTTCAATGTAGGAATAGATAATTCATTTAAATCAAATTTTGAGATTTTTCCTAATCCATTTAATGGTGAATTATTTATACAATCTTATGAATTTTTGGATTACGATTATGCTATTTATAATATAGAAGGAAAAGTAATTTTAAATGAAGAGGTCGTAAATAGTGGGTACAAGAGTATTAAACTAGAAACTTTAGAAAATGGCATTTACTTTCTAAGAATTATTGCTGATCATAAAACCGCTTTATTTAAAATTATAAAGCAATAATTAGATCAAATTTCCATTTTTATTTAAAAAAACTTTAATATACATTGGCGAGCAATAACTAAGTAATTTCTTACGTTTGTTTTATTAATAAAGTAAATTCTAGAAGTTATGGCAAAAATTCTTTGGGCAGATGATGAAATCGATATGTTGAAACCACATATCATCTTTTTGGAAGGAAAGGGTAATCAAGTGATAACTGTGAAAAGCGGAAATGAAGCACTTGAATCTATTGAAAAAGAAGATTTTGATATTATTTTCTTAGATGAAAATATGCCAGGTCTTACTGGCCTAGAAACCCTTGAAAGAATGAAAACTTCTTTGCAATATACGCCCATTGTTATGATTACCAAAAGCGAAGAAGAGTCCATAATGGAAGAAGCTATTGGTGGTAGAATTGCTGATTATTTAATTAAACCAGTAAATCCCAATCAAATATTATTGGCAATAAAAAAAAATCTAGAGGGTAAGCGTTTAGTGAATGAAAAAACCAATTCCAACTATCAGCAAGAGTTTAGAAAATTGTCTATGGATATGCAAGATAGATTGGATGAAAGCGGGTGGATAGAAATATACGATAGATTGGTTTATTGGGAGTTGGAATTAGATAAAAGCAACGATTCTGGAATGCAAGAAATTCTTAAAATGCAAAAATCTGAAGCCAATAGTTTGTTTTGCAAATTTGTAGAGAAGAACTATTTCAGTTGGTTATCTCATGGTGATGGTCCTTTGATGTCACATACGATTCTACAAAAAGAGGTGTTTCCCAAATTAAATGAGAAACCTACATTTTTGGTGGTTATTGACAATTTGAGATTAGATCAATGGAAGTTGTTATCTAATATACTTCAAGAAAATTTTAAAATAGAAAAGGAAGAAAGTTTTTATGCTATTTTACCTACAGCTACTCAATATGCTCGAAATGCACTTTTTGCAGGATTGATGCCTTCTGAAATAGCTAAAAAATTCCCTACTAAATGGAAAAATGATGAAGACGAAGGTGGTAAAAACCTTTTTGAAGAAGATTTCTTGGCAGATAATTTAAGAAGGGCAGGATTTAATGGCAAGTTTACCTACAATAAAATTACCAACTTAAATGCAGGAAAAAAACTTGTAGAAAATTTCAATAATTTACTCAATAATGAATTCAATGCCATTGTCTATAATTTTGTGGATATGCTTTCACATGCCAGAACAGATATGGAGGTTATTCGTGAGTTAGCGGATGATGATGCTGCTTATCGTTCGCTTACCATCAGTTGGTTTGAACATTCACCGCTGTACGATTTATTCAAGTTGATGGCAAAAAACGGTTGTGATGTAATTGTGACTACGGATCATGGTACCATAAAATGTGATGAACCTAGTAAGATTGTAGGTGATAAGAATACTAACACTAATTTAAGATACAAGCAAGGTAGGAACTTGGATTATAAAGATAAAGATGTTTTTGTAGTGAAGAATCCTGCCGATGCCTATTTACCAAAATCTAATTTGAGTTCATCATATGTTTTTGCTAAGGAAGCAAAGTTTTTTGTATATCCTAATAATTACAATCATTACATGAATTACTACAAAAATACATTCCAACATGGTGGAATTTCTCTAGAGGAAATGATTGTACCAATAGCCTTTTTAAAAGCGAAATAAAACTCTCAGGTTTATAAAACTATCTTAAAGTACTAGGACAAACACCTTCTGTCATTTCAAGTCCAAGGTTTTTGATAGCACCAAAACCTCCTTTTACATCTAACATATTGTGAATACCTCTGCTTTTGAGAATCGAAGATGCAATTACAGAACGATAACCTCCAGCACAATGTATAAAGAATTTTCCTTCTGATGGAAATGAGGCTAAATAATCATTGAGATAATCCAATGGTGCAAAATGAGCTTCGCTTAATCTAGAACTGTTAAATTCTCCATCTTTTCTAACGTCAAAAACAGGCAGTTTTTCGGATGCTAATCTTGATTTGAATTCCTCAGCACTAATTGATTCAATGGTATCAATTTCTTTACCTGAATTTTTCCAAGACTCAAAACCTCCTTTCAAAAACCCTATAGTACCATCAAAACCTACTCTTGATAATCGGGTAATTACTTCGCTTTCTCTTCCTTCAGGAGCTACTAATAATATGGGTTGTTTAACGTCTTTAATCAAAGCGCCAACCCATGGAGCAAAACCTCCATCAATTCCAATGAAAATAGATCTTGGAATATGTCCTTTTACAAAATCATCTTGATGTCTTACGTCTAAAACAATTGCACCAGTTTCATTGGCTGCTGCTTCAAAAGCTTCTGGAGATAACGCTGTTTCTCCTCTTTCTAAAACATCGTCAATACTCTCATATCCTTCCTTGTTCATTTTAACATTGAGTGGGAAGTAAGCAGGAGGAGGCAATAAACCATCCGTAACTTCTTTGATGAATTCTTCTTTGGTCATGTCTGCTCTCAAAGCATAGTTGATTCTTTTTTGTTCTCCAATAGAACCCACTGTCTCTTTACTCATGTTTTTACCACAAGCACTTCCTGCACCATGCCCAGGATACACTATGGTGTCATCCGGTAAGGTCATGATTTTATTTCTCAAACTTTCGTAAAGAATTCCTGCTAAATCTTCTTGCGTCATGCTTGCAGCTTTTTGTGCCAAATCTGGTCTTCCTACATCTCCCAAGAATAAGGTGTCGCCACTAAAAATAGCGTGTTCTTTTTCGTTTTCGTCTAGCAATAAGTAAGTCGTACTTTCCATTGTGTGTCCAGGAGTATGCAGAACTTTAATGGAAACATTTCCTAATTTAAACACTTGATTATCTTCTGCAATAAGTGCATCGAAATTAGGGTTTGCAGTAGGTCCATATATAATGGTTGCACCTGTTTTTTCGGCAAGTGTTACGTGTCCACTTACGAAATCTGCATGAAAATGTGTTTCTAAAATGTATTTTATGGTAGCATTATGTTTTTCAGCCCAATCGATGTATTGTTGTACTTCTCTAAGCGGGTCGATAATAGCAACTTCTCCATTACTTTCGATAATGTATGCTCCTTGAGCTAAACATCCTGTATATATTTGTTCAATTTTCATTTTGAGTAATTTTAAATTTTTGACAAAGGTAATTAGTTTACTTCTTTCAAACAGTTACCAATGTTACAAAGTCTTTTTTATTACAAATTAATCACATCAATCGCGTTTCTATGAAGTACCACATCTCCTGAATTTTCTAGTTTTTTTAGTAATCTAGAAATAACCACTCTCGAAGTATGAAGATCTTTTGCTATTTCTTCATGTGTAGTGTGAATGGTAGCATTGTGATTAATTTTTGTTTTGTCTTGTAAATAGTTCAACAAACGTTCGTCCATATTGAGAAATGCTATGTTATCAACTGTTTGTAACACTTCTTGCAATCTCGCTTGAAAAGAATTCATAATAAAACTCCTCCAAGATTTATATTTCACCAACCATTCATCCATTTTTGATACAGGTACCATAATCATTCTTACTGGCGTCTCGGCAGTAGCTTTTATTTCACTTTTAGAATTACTCATACAGCAATTCAATGACATAGCACAGGTATCACCAGATTCAATAAAATATAACAACAATTCATCTCCTTTATCATCTACTCTCGAAACTTTTATGGCACCTTCTAGTAGCAATGGCATAGATTTGATATAGGCTCCTGGTTCTATGATGGTATCATTGGTGTCAATACTTTTTAATACTCCGAATTCACTGATTTCTTCAAGTAAATCTTCTTCCAGTAAAAATCCAAAATGTTCTTTGATTTCTTCAAACATGTTTCCTTAAAAATTATTCCATTTTCCAGTCAGGAATATTAAATCTTCCTGGTGTATATGGTGTTTCTAGTTGGTCTAATTGATTCTCAATGTTTTTAATTTGATTATCGGTTTCTTTTATTTGTACCAAAACTTTCTCCAATCTAGTACCTGCATCTTGATACAAATCTTTGTTGGTTTGTGTAATAGCAGTTCTAGCATTCCACATGTTCCATACAATGGTGCCAACATTTTCCGAAATACTATTGGGTGCTTCAAATTCTCTAGATGTTAAAGTAGCATCTCCATACATTTCTGTACTTACTTTATTTATGCTTTCTTTGATAGATTTTAGTTGAGTAACGAGTTCCAGATTAACTTGAGGAGCAACTTGAATAGTTTTCTCAATGAATTTTACTCTTTCTTGCATATCTGCTAAATACTTTTGAACCCCTCCAGAAGCTTTTCTTAATTTTTCTACTTTTTGAGCAAAACTCAAAATTTCATTTTTATTAGCAATCGGAATGGCATATTCTTCCAACCATTTGCATTCGAATGAAGTAGGAGCAACCAATTCAGTTACTTCATCATCAAATATTTTGTGAACTGCCACATAATAAGTGCCAGGCAAAGCCAAGGGTCCTTCAGTTTTGCTGCTATATCTTCCTAGTTTTTTCTCATTGAGTTGAATAGGAGTTTGAGGTGTGTATCTAAAATCCCAAACAGTTCTGTTGATGCCATATTTCAAATCCGTTTTGATTTTTCTAATTGGATTTTTCTCACTGTCAAATATGGTGTATACCAAATAGGGTTTTTCTTGTAAATCTTCTTTTTTTAATGCTTCGTAATTAGGATAAACAACATCTTTTCCATCTTTTATCAATTTCCCTTCTATTTCTTGTCTAAGTTCTTTAGCTGTTTTGGTGGTGTCGTTGATCAAAACCGTAAATACACTTCCTACTTCTGGATTAGGAGCAATGTATAGATTCGAACCTTGAGATGCTTTACCTCTTCCTCCCAATGGATTTGCTTCTATATACATCAACCCATCCTTAATAGGGAATAAATGTGCTTTGGCTTGCATCATGTCTTCTTTGAAGTGTCTCAAAGGTGAATAATCATCCAAAATATAAAAACCTCTTCCAAATGATGCCAAAACCAAATCGTTTTCTCTTTCTTGGATTTCGATATCTCTCACCGCTATAGTTGGAATTCCTGATTTTAGTTGAATCCAGTTTTTTCCGCTATTGATGCTAAAAAACACTCCAAATTCTGTTCCTGCAAAAAGTAAGTTGGGATTGATATGATCTTCAGCAATATCATAAACTGAACCTCTTTCGGGTAAGTCATTTTGAATAGCCGTCCAAGTTTTTCCTTTGTCACTACTTTTGAGAATATAAGGTTTAAAATCTCCGTTTTTGTGATTGTTGAATACAGCATAAACCACATTAGCATCATGTTTAGAAGTTACAATCGCATTTACATAAGTGTTTGCCGGAATTCCAGTAAACGAACTGATTTTTCTCCAATTTTTACCATTATCTTCAGTTACTTGAATTAACCCGTCATCTGTTCCAACATAGACCAACCCTTCTTGTTTGGGTGATTCATCCAATGCAACGATATTTCCATAAATGGTAGTAGATTGATTTTTCATCACCGCATCTACACTTTGCACACGTCCCATAACGGGTATTTTGTTTCTATCCAACTGCTGAGTCAAGTCACCACTGATCTGCTCCCAAGTATTTCCTCTATCATCACTTTTGAAAAGAACGTTTGCAGCAAAATATAGTCTTTTGTTGTTGTGAGGAGATATCAACAAAGGAGCATCCCAATTCCATCTTAATGCAGGTGCTCCACTTTTTGCCTGTGGTTTGATTCCCACACTTTCTCCATTCGTTTTGTCGTATCTTACCAAATACCCATACTGTGATTGTGCATAGACGATATTCGGATCTTTGGGATCGATAGCGCTTTCAAATCCATCACCACCATTGGTGATAAACCAATCGGAATTCATAATACCATGATTGTTGATGGTTCTTGAAGGGCCACCCATACTATTGTTGTCTTGCGTTCCGCCATATACATTATAAAAAGGCAAGTCGTTGTCCACAGCCACTTTGTAAAATTGTATTATCGGCAGATTACTTTTATAGTTCCAAGTTTTTGCGTGGTCATAAGTTTCATAAATTCCACCATCACAACCCACCATAAAATGATTGGTGTTGTTCGGGTTAATCCAAATACAATGATTATCAACATGTTTGTCGTCCTCTCCAGTCATTACAATGGTTTTTCCACCATCAGAAGTATGTCTAAGCCAAGTATCCATGATAAAAACTTTGTCTTTATCTTTTGGGTCAGCGATAATTTCTTGATAATAATTGCCACTGGTTTTGAATTTATTCATTTTTTCCCACGAAGCACCTCTGTTGGTAGATTTGAAAAATCCTCCAGAATCTCCTTCTCCTTCCACGATAGCATAAATGTAGTTTCTGTCCACAGGTGAAATGGTCATTCCAATTCGTCCCATTTTGGCAGGCAAACCTTTGTTGATGGTTTTCCATGTTTTTCCACCATCTTCACTTTTGTGAATACCACATCCTGGCCCTCCACTCACATAGGTAAATACATGTCTTCTTCTTTGATGAGCCGTTGCATAGATTACATTAGCATTTTCTGGATCAAAATGAATTTCATTGATTCCAGTATGTTCATCGATTTCCAAAATCAAATTCCAAGTATCACCACCATCTGTAGTTTGGTACAAACCTCTCTCACCACCGGCAGACCAAAGCGGACCATAAGCAGCAACATAAACGATATTTGAGTTTTCTGGATGAACTTTGATCATTCCGATATGTTCGGAGTTTTTAAGACCAACATTTTTCCAAGATTTTCCACCATCCAAAGATTGGTAGACTCCATCTCCATAGGCTACACTTCTTTGGTTGTTGTTTTCTCCTGTTCCTACCCAAATAATATTTTCATTGTTGGGGTCCATAGTGATACAGCCAATAGAGTAGGAGCCTTCGTTGTCGAAAATAGGTTCGTAAGTTGTTCCGTTATTCACGGTTTTCCAAACCCCACCAGAAGAAACTGCAACATAATATTCGTTGAAGTTTTTGGGATTTACCGCAAAATCAGAAATTCTACCAGAAGTTAAAGCGGGTCCAATGGACCTAAATTTTAAACCTCCAAAAGTACTAGTGTTATAAATAGTTTTGTCTTTACTATCGTTCTTGGTGTCTTTCTTTTTTTGTCCGAAAAATGGAATTGCCAAAGAAAGCGAAAGCAAAATGAGAATATTTTTTGTCATTATTGTGGATTAAATTTCTAAATGATAATGCTTACAAATTTACAGAAAATTTCTAATGTGATATCATAAAATACCTTAAGAAGTAAATTCACGAAGCGTACATTTTGAATCAAGTACTTCAAGGTTTATATAGAGCAACTTTTTATAAAGCGTAGATTTATACGTTTAAATCTACGCTTTTCGTTGTATATTTTATAATATTACAGGTTATCATTTGAGATATAAATTTAAAGTTTCTAAATATTATATTAAAGAAAAAAAGAAAATGAATGTCATGATGAAGTGTTTCAAACATTTACAGAAAAAAAAGTGAATAAAAAAACTCATAATAAATCCTTTTTTTGTAGTTTTGCATTTATAAACAAAATACATGAATGGAATAAACACCAGTAGCT
>CAWUIK010000011.1:0-50013 GCA_963922585.1 uncultured Flavobacteriales bacterium
ATGTCTATCAGAACCGGGATAAGTTTCTAAGACAAAATCATCCAACTGCAAACTAAAGGGCAATTTCATTTCTACGCTACCAAATCTCATAAAAATAGTTTCACCACCCACTTCAAAAGGTTCGTAAGGAGGTATCATTTTTTCTCCTCCCCATAATCCAACTTCTTTTGTTTCTCCGTTATGTGTAACTTTTACAGTCAATAGATTTTCTCCTTTATCGTCTTTTACAAGTGGTCTTTCCATTTTATAACGGAAACCTTTATAAACCAAACTTAAATTTTTGTAAATATGTAAATGTCTTTTTGCTAGAGGAATGGCTTCTCCTGAAAGTGTATCGTAAATTTGTGTTTCCATGCTCAAACGCATCAAAGAGTCTGGAAAATCTATATTTAAATCTTCGTTTGTTCCAGTAATATTTATAGCATCAGTTTGGGGATTGTTGTAAGTGATAATTTCACCTGCCTTTTCCATATACCCTCCTTCAGGTATAAATTCGGATTTCATATTTTCAAAAACAACTTCAATATGGTTATAACCATTTGCTGAACTATCTTTAGGAGGTCCTGCAATAACTTTAGAAACGTAATTTACATATTCTATTTTTACATTTCCTTTTTTAAATGGATCTACATTAATAGTAAAATCATTATTGAGGTGTTCTGAGGCTTGCAATAAATGAGGATGCCTGTAGGACTGTCCTGATTTTTCATCCACTATCATAAATTCTAAATAAGGCTCTGCACTCCACATGGTGTTGGTAATGTCTCCTTCTTTTACTCTAATGATGCCTTCAAATCCAATATAATGTGTAATTCCTGCCCCTACTAAAGTTAGAATCATCCCAATATGAATCAATAAAATTGACCATTTTTCTTTTCTCAAAAGACCGTATCTTTTGATGTTTCCTATAAAGTTGACGCAAAGTAAAATCATAACTGCTTTAAACCACCACGCATGATACACCATTTTTTTGGAAGTAATAGTGTCGTAATAATGCTCAATGAAAGTAGCAGTAGCAATGGCTAAGAAGAAAACCACAAAAAGAAACGCCATTGTTTTGGTAGAAACAAATGTATCCCAAACACTCTTATTTTTCATTCATTTTACTTTAGATTGCGAAGTTAATTCAAAAGATAGAAAAGAGCAGATAAAATCATTAAAAAAGCAACATATAAACTCATTTGGTGGTAAAACTTCAAAAATTACTATTACCGATAAATTAGTATAAAAAACCGTTTCCTAATCAAAAGTATCCTTTTCCCACAAAGCCCATTTTGGATTGCAACTTATTGAATTTCATTGCCGTATATTTACATATATAAACTCATTAAAAAAATACAATTATGGAAACGAAAAAATCAAAAACAGCAGAATTAGAAAGTAAACGTTCTTCTTTTTTAATCATAGGATTGGTATGTGCCACTTCACTAGCTTTGATGTCATTTGAATATACAGCATTTACATTAGTTTTTGAAGATATTGCTTCAGAGAAAAAAGATGTTGCAATGAAAGACGATTATATAGATGTACAACCTGTAGAAATTTTAAAACCTCAGCCTCAAAAAATTCAAGAAGATTTAAATAAAGAAATTATTGATGTTACAGAAAAGATTGATCCTACGCCTATAGAACCTATCGACCCCGTTGATCCTATTGCCCCAACTTTCCCTACAGACCCAGTTATAGTAGCTCCTCCATTACCTACACCTATCATTTCTGTTCCAGTCACAACTACAACTTTGGACACAGAATTTACAGTAGTTGAAGATATGCCTGAATTTCCAGGAGGAGAAAAAGAGATGTATAAATTTTTGAGTAAAAATGTAAAATATCCATCTCAAAGTAAAAATTTAGGAAAAGAAGGAAAAGTATATGTAAGTTTTGTAGTTGAAAAAGATGGCTCAATTTCGAATGTAGAGATAATGAAAGGTGTTGAGAAAAACTTAGATGCAGAAGCTTCAAGAGTAATTAAAAGTATGCCGAATTGGAAACCTGGTAAACAAAGAAATCAACTTGTAAGAGTAAGATTTGTATTACCAATCAGTTTCAAACTACAGTAATAGATAGACTATAAAGAAACCGTTAGAAGGGCATCGTCACGAGGGATTCGGGCGGTGTCTTTTCTATTTAAGAATTATCCTTTTTCAACTCTATTTAAAAAAAGCCCTACTTTTTCTTAGTTTTTGCTGTTGCTTTTTTCTTTGGAGCGGCTTTTGGTTTCGTGGTACCTCTTCTTGCTCCTTTTTCAGGTTGATTTTCCATGATGAAAAGACAATCCTCTTTAGTCAATTCACTTGCCTCTTTGTCTTTGGGTATTTTATAGTTTTTCTTACCTACTTTAATGTATGGGCCGTATCTACCATTTAAAACTTGAATCACTTCTTTTTCATGAGGGAATTCGGCTATGAACTTATTTGCATCATCATTTTTTTTGGCTTCAATCAATTCTATAGCTAATTCTAAAGTTGCATCTAGCGGATCTTGGCCTTTTGGTAAAGAAACAAACGAACTTCCAAACTTAATATAAGGTCCAAACCTTCCTGCGTTGGCTGAAACTGGTTTTCCTTCATAAGTTCCTAAATTTTTTGGCAATTTAAACAAATCTAAAGCTTCTTCTAAAGTAATAGAATTGATGCTTTGTGTAGTTTTTAGTGATGCAAAAACAGGTTTTTCATCATCTTCTTGGTTTCCGATTTGTACCATAGGACCAAATCTTCCAATTCTAGCAATAATCGGCCTTCCAGTTTTAGGATCATTACCCAATGCTCTTTCTCCAGATGCTCTTTCAGAATTTTCTAAAGTATCTTCAATATTCAAATGAAAAGGGGTATAGAATTTCTTAAGCATTTGTGTCCACTCCAACATTCCTTTGGCAATATCATCAAATTCTTTTTCTACAGAAGCGGTAAAATTATAGTCTAATATTTTTCCAAAATGCTCAACTAAAAAATCAGTTACAACAATACCCATATCTGTAGGCATCATCTTGTTTTTATCAGCTCCAAAGTTTTCTTTTCTTACTTGTTTATTGATTTTACCATCTTTTAATTCGATATAAGTAACTTCTCGTTGTTGAGCTTCAATTTCTCTTTTTTCTACATAACCTCTTTTTTGAACAGTGGAGATAGTTGGCGCATAAGTTGACGGTCTTCCGATTCCTAACTCTTCAAGTTGTTTTACTAATGATGCTTCTGTATATCTTGCTGGTGGTCTAGAAAATCTTTGCGCAGCAGTAATGTTTTCAGAAAGTAAAGCATCACCTATTTTCATTGCAGGTAACAATCCATCTTCATTGTCTTGATCTTCATCATCAGTACCTTCTAGGTAAACTTTTAAAAACCCATCAAACTTGATGATTTCTCCAGATGCGACAAAAGATTCTTTTACTCCATTGGCTTCAATTGTAACCTTTGTTCTTTCTAGTTCAGCATCACTCATTTGAGAAGCAATGGTTCTTTTCCAGATCAAATCATATAGTTTTTCTTCTTCATATGAACCTCCTGCAGACTGAACCGAAAATTCTGTAGGTCTAATAGCTTCGTGAGCTTCTTGTGCGTTGGAATTTTTGTTTTTGTATTTTCTAGGATTACAATATTCTCCACCAAACATTCCGATAATTGCTTCTTTAGCGTTTGCCATTGCAAAATCAGAAAGGTTTACAGAATCCGTTCTCATATATGTAATCTTTCCACTTTCATACAGTTTCTGTGCAATAGACATTGTTCTAGAAACATTGTATCCCAATTTTCTACTCGCTTCTTGTTGAAGAGTTGAAGTAGTAAAAGGCATTGCTGGTGTTCTTTTGGCAGGTTTTTTTTCTAAGTTTTCTACCTTGAAATTTGCATTTACACAACTCTCAATAAACGCTTGAGCTTCACTTTCTTTAGAAAAACTTTTGCTTAATTCTGCTCTAAAGGAAGACCCATTTATATTGAAATATCCATAAACTTTGAAAGAACTAGTAGAATTAAAGTTTTCAATTTCTCTTTCTCTTTCTACAATCAGTCTTACTGTCACAGATTGTACTCTACCCGCAGAAAGGGATGGTTTTACTTTTTTCCACAAAACAGGAGACAATTCAAAACCTACAATTCTATCTAAAATTCTTCTAGCTTGTTGAGCATTAACTAGGTTTACATCTAATGCTCTAGGATTATCTATTGCATGGCTAACAGCCGATTTAGTAATTTCGTTAAAAGTAATTCTTTTGGTTTTTTTGTCGTCTAATTTTAAGGCCTCCATTAAGTGCCATGATATGGCTTCTCCTTCACGGTCCTCATCGGTAGCTAACCAAACCATTTTGGCTTTTTTACTCAAATCTTGAAGTTCTTTAACTACTTTTTTCTTATCTACAGTTACTTCATAATTAGGTAAAAAATTGTTTTCAATATCAATGTTGATTCCCTTTTTTGGTAAATCTCTTACGTGTCCGTAACTGCTCTTTACTACAAATCCTTTCCCAAGATAACCTTCTATGGTTTTTGCCTTGGCAGGCGACTCAACAATAACTAGATTTTCTGCCATACTTTTCGGTTTATTCTATCAACTTTAATAAAAAAGTTTTTGCAAAGAAAGAAAATAATACTGTAAAAACGTATATGATTTTTCAGTTTCGTATTTTTTAAAGTTTTTTTTACTCTTTTTATGAATCAATCAAACTTTAAAAACAAATGGCTTAATTTCTAATGCCATCTATCATTATCTAATATGAAGAACCAACTATTTGTATATGAAAGAAGTTTCTTATTTTATGAGCACTCCTTCTTTTTCAAGGATTTTGATTTCAATAAAATTTGTTTCAAGCACTGCTTCGGGTAAAAAAACATATTTTTTATCGTAAATCAACTTATCAATATAGTAAGTAATAAAAAACTCATTATTAATTCCTAATACTTCTTCTGAAATAAGTTCTATCATCTGGTAACTTAAAGGAGGAATTTCCTCAAAATAATGTCTAAACGTAGAAGTTTTAATTTGTTTTTCATCTTTGGTTCCGTAACCTTTGGAACAAATCAATACGTTTTTTAGAGTTACATTATTAAAATTTACCAAATATGCATAATGTACTTCCTCTCCTTGATCGTATTCTTTAGTAATTGCTATTCCAATCCCCTCTACTTTGGGTATTTTAATATCTTTTTTCAATTTTCTGTTCTTATTTTAACAAATCATTATCATCTTCTTCATTAAGAATATCATCTAAAGCTGACTGATTATCATCTTTGGTATTTGTAAAACCTTTATTTCTTTTACTGAATCCCATAATAATAAAAACAATACACATAGCTATGATAACTCCGGAAATAGTTGGGAACATCATTGAAGCAGACTCTAAGTCTGCTGGTGTATCAGTAAAAATAGTAACCTGTGCAATAAAAAACAAAAAGTAACCCACAGTAAAAACAATAGCCAAAATAGGTATAGCACTTTTTTTAGAACTGATGCTTATAGCAGAAAGTATTATAGCTGGTATTCCTGTAATAATTGTTCCGATTAAAAAAACAACAAAACCTACAAAAAAACCAACTACTTCTTTACCTTCTTCAGTTTGACAACTATTTAAAGAAATTAAAATCAGTATTAAAATTGAAAGTAATTTAATGGTTTTCATTATTAGGAGAAATTATTTTGAATATTTGTAATTAAAAAGTTGTGCTAAGTTAGTTTTTAATTTAGATTTTACCTCATCAATTGAAATTTTTCTTCCCAATTCAATAGAAAGCGAGGTTACTTTTTTGTCCACAATTCCACAAGGAACAATATTATTGAAATATTGCATATCTGTGTCAACATTGAGCGCAAAACCATGCATGGTCACCCATCTACTACATTTCACACCCATAGCACATATTTTTCTTGCTTTATCTGAGTCTCCATCAAGCCATACACCTGTCATGCCTTCTACTCTCCCTCCATTAAGACCATATTCTTTTAAAGTAATTATAATCGCTTCTTCGAGTAAACGCATGTACTTGTGAATGTCTGTAAAAAAATAAGTTTCTAAATCAAAAATCGGATAACCTACTAATTGACCTGGACCATGATATGTTATATCTCCTCCTCTATTTATTTTGTAATACACAGCATCTAACTGTTTCAAAATTGCTTCAGAGATTAGTAGATTTGACTCGGAACCACTTTTTCCCAATGTATATACATGAGGATGTTCGCAAAAAATTAAATGATTTTCTGTTTTTAAGTGTAACGATTCGTCCTCTTGTTTTCGATTGGTAATTTTTTTAGAAATATTTGCATCAAACAGTTCTGTCTGAAAGCCCCAAGTTTCCTTGTAATCTTTCAACCCCAAATCAATAAAATGAACTTCAGGAATCATTACAAATCTGCTAGTTTTCCTTTCAAGTGAGAAATAACATTCACTTCAACGGGATCTACATTATTTAAATCTGCTAAATAAACAGAAACCCAATCTCCCAATGCAATAAGATACAATGATTTTTCTATTCGAGAAGCACCCTTTGAAAAGACCTCTATATAAACATCTGTTTTTTCACTCGCCAGTCCTTTGGTGATATCCATTCTCACTTGTGTTCTATAAAAATCGTCATCATTTCTAAAAACAACTACAGCATACTCCTTTTTTCCTCCTGCCCAGCCCACAAGTTCATTGTGGTTCATTTCTGGAAGTGCATGATGCCAACAAAGTACTTTAGCATTTTCGTTGAGTTGCTGTCTGAATCTAATAGCTACGCCCTCATACTTTGCTTCTGAATAAATAATGGCGGTACGATCTTTTAGTTTTTGAGCAATATTTTTAGCTTCATTTTGAATATTTTCTAATTCACTATCGATAAGTTCAACAGCATTTGGAATCGATTCCAAGAATTTCGAACTACACAACCCATAATGATGCAAAAGAAAAAACTGTTGTGTAAGAGAATAGGTTAACATCGCTCTAGGTGAATCTCCAGTTGGCAAAACGATGTGATTGTATCCTTCTTTTTTGGCAATTTCCAAAAATTGACCACCAGAAGTAATCAATGCAATCTCTGCTTTTTTGTTTTGTGCTTCTTTTATCGCATAAAGTGTTTCCTCTGTATTTCCAGAAAAACTACTTCCAATGACTAAAGTATTTTCATTTACAAATGCAGGTAAATCATAAGTATTATTAATCATAATTGGAACAAGACATTCATCAGCCACAAGTTGAGAAACAATTTTCCCCCCAATCCCTGAACCTCCAAGTCCAGTTATCACAACATTTTCTATTTTTTTGTTATTGGATTTTAAATTTGCATTTTTACCAATTTCTATGGCTTCTGTGAGTTGCTTTGTAAAAATTCTTACTAAATTTTCCATGATTATTTTTTTCCTACATTTTTTTTGACTTTGCTAAATTAGTTAATTTCTATTACTTAGAAATAAGAAAACATTAATAAATCAATTTCTGAACGCTATCTTTGTCATCTTTAAGAGTTTTTTCAACTTTGAGTATGGAAAACTTATAAAATATTGCATGAATCCAAAAAAGATAATTTTGTTCTTTGTTGGGATTTATTAGATTTAAACAAAAAAATTAAAATATAAAGAAATGAGGATTATAGTGCCAATGGCTGGAAGAGGGTCGAGATTAAGACCACACACATTAACGATACCAAAACCATTAATTCCAGTTGCTGGAAAGCCAATAGTACAAAGATTGGTTGAAGATATTACAAAGGTATGTGGAGAACCCGTGGAGGAAATTGCTTTTATTATTGGTGATTTTGGCGATGCTGTAGAAAAAGATTTAATCAATGTAGCTGAAAGTTTGGGTGCTAAAGGAAGTATTTATCATCAAGAAGAGGCACTAGGAACTGCACACGCTATTTTGTGTGCCAAAGATTCTTTGAAAGGAAAAGTGGTTGTAGCTTTTGCAGATACACTTTTCAAGGCAGATTTTACTTTAGACAGTGAAGCGGATGGTATAATTTGGGTCAATCAAATTGAAGATCCAAGAGCTTTTGGTGTGGTAAAATTAGACGACAAAAATAATATTACAGATTTCGTAGAAAAACCTCAAACATTTGTTTCAGATTTGGCGATTATCGGGATATATTATTTTAAAGATGGAGACAATCTTTGTAAAGAACTTCAGTATCTTATTGATAATAACATCAAGGACAAAGGTGAATTTCAATTGACTAACGCCCTTGAAAACATGAAGAACAAAGGTGTTAATTTCAAACCTGGCAAAGTAATTGAGTGGCTTGATTGCGGAAACAAAAATGCAACTATTTACAGTAACCAAAGAGTCTTAGAGTTTGAAAAAGATAACAAAACAATTGACGATATTGCAACTATTACCAATAGTTCGATAATTCCTCCTTGTAATATCATGGCTGGAGCAAAAATTACTAACGCTGTAATTGGTCCGCATGTTACCATTGGAAAAAATAGCGTTATTGAAAATAGTGTCATCAAAAATAGTATCATACAAAATGATTCTGTTGTAAAAGGTTTGTTTTGTGAAAACACAATGATTGGAAATCATGTAAAATATGAGGCGAAACCTAAAGATTTGAGTATTGGTGACTACAACGAAGTAAAAGCATAATAAATATTTGAAAAAAAATCTTTTATACATCATTTTGATAGGGCTTACAATGTGGAATTGTAAAGCCAAGAAAAATACTGCTAATACAGAACAAAATGATAGTAAAAAAGATTTGATAATCAAGCAATTGGTGATACGAGGAACTACTGAAAAGGTTTTGGGAGAAAATCTTGCTGCAATCAATACATTCAAACAAATTCTTGAAATTGATGAGAAAACGGCAGTTGCTCATTACGAATTGTCTGAGTTATATGACGGAGGTGTTGATCCATCTCAGCATGTTTTTCATGCCAAAAAAGCGGTTGAATATAACCCTGAAAATGAATGGTACCTTTCAAATCTTTGTGAAGCTTATAAAAAAACAAATCAGCTAGAGTTGGCTGAAGCATCATACAAAAAACTTATAGAAAAAATACCCAACAACCCTTCTTACTTATTTAGTTTAGCAGAAGTTTATTTATATCAAGGAAAATTGAAAGAATCCATTCCTCTATACAATAAGATTGAACAACAAATTGGTATCTCGGAGGATTTAGTTTTGCACAAAAACAAGATTTATCTTGAACTCAATCAATTAGACAGTGCTGTTGCTGAAATTAAAAAACTGATTGAATACAATCCTTTGGAAGTAAGATATTATGGAATTTTGGCAGAGATCTATGAAAACATTGGCGAAGATCAATTGGCTTATGAAAATTACACCAAAATTATTGAAATAGAACCCGATAATGGATATGTAAGACTTTCTCTTTATGAATATTATAAATATAGAGGGCAAAAAGACAAATCTAATGAGGAGTTAAAATTGGCTTTCAAAAGCCAAAAAGTAGACTTACAAAGAAAAGTAGAAATACTAAGTGAGTTTTTTATCAATTCGGAAAGAAATGAAGAATTGAAAGCACAAGCATACGAATTACTAGACATCACAATAGATACGCATCCTGATCAAAGTGGAGGGTTTGCTATTTATGCAGATTATTTGGTAAGAGACTATCGAGATGCAGAGGCTTTAGAAATGCTAAAAAAAGCATCGGAATTTGACCCATCAAACTTCAATCTATTTTACCAAATGATGATGGCATTATCTGCCAACAGAAAGTTTGAGGATTTAGATAAATATAGTGAAAAAGCGATGGAACTTTTCCCTTCTCAAAGTGCTTTTTATTATTTCAATGGCGTTGCAAACATTCAACTTAAAAATTTCGATAAAGCCATTACATCGCTTGAAACTGGAAAAGATTTTGTGATTGACAACCCTGTTTTAAAGGCTGAATTTTATCTGTATTTAGGAGATGTAAATAATGCAGCAAAAAATTTCGAACAGTCCGATTATTATTATGACCAAGCTTTAGAAATTGACCCTGAAAATATTTATGTTTTAAACAACTATAGTTATTATTTATCTCTTCGAAAAGAAAAGTTAGACCTAGCCAAATCAATGGCCTACAAAGCCAACCAACTAAAGCCCAACAATCCGACTTATATGGACACTTATGGATGGGTTTTATTCGTTTCAGGCGAATATGAAGAAGCTGAAAAATGGCTTTTTAAAGCATTAGAAAAAGGAGGAGAAAATAGTGGAGAAGTTTTGGAACACTATGGTGATGCTTTATACAAATTAGGCAAAGAAGATCAAGCATTAGAGTTCTGGAAAAAAGCTGCTGAAAAAGGTGATGCTTCATCTTATATATTAGAAAAAATTGAAAAAAAGACCATCATTGAGTAATACCTGTAAAATAGCATTTAGCATCTTCATTGTTCTTTTTTTGATTACAAGTTGTAAAGTTAAAAAGACAAAAGATAGTGAAATCAAACTCAAAAACAAATCTTCAGAAGAGTTGGTTTCATTATTAATTCAATCAAAAACAAATGCAAAATTCATCAATTCGAAAGGTAGTGTTGAATTAACATTTCAAGATGAAAAAAACAGCTTAAGAACTAATATTAGAATTCATCAAGATAGTGCAGTATGGATTTCGTTGTCAAAAGCAACGCTTCCTGTTCTTACTACAATCGTATCTAATGATAGTGCGAAATTTTTAAATAAACTTAAGAAAGAATACTTTCTAGACAATTTTGCTTCTATAAATGAAATACTAAATACAGATATCGATTATGAACTCTTACAAGATTTTTTTCTAGGAGAGCCTATCGCATTTGATAATGAAGAAGATTATATTGTAAAAATTGATGACGAAAGTTACCTTATAAGTTCTGAAAAATCGAAAAAAATCGAAAAATTATTAAAGAAAGGAAAAATCAAAGATGAGCCATTTTTGTATCGTTGTTGGATAGAGCCAACACATTTTAAATGCAAAAGAGTGGTCATAAATTTAGTCTCTCAAAACACAGAATTGGAAGTAAATTATAGTAATTGGGAAATCGTTGAAGGAAACTATTTTCCAATGATTTCTACTATGAAACTCAGTACGCCAAAAGACACTATTTTGTTAGACATGAATTACTCAAAAGTTGAAATTTTAGAATCGATTTCAATGCCCTTTAACATTCCTGATAGTTATGTTCAATTTCAATACGAGGAAGGTGAATAAAGTTTTAATTATTATATTATTTTTATCGTTTTGTCTTCAAAACTTTAGCCAATATAAGCAGGATAAAGCCAAATTGAAACAGGAGGAAAAAGCACTTCAAAAAAAGATTGAGAACACCAAAAACTTAATTAAACTCACTAGAAATTCAGAGCAATTGACCATTGCAGAATTGGCGATTCTCAATCATCAAATAGCGTATAGAGAGGAATTGGTTTCCAACATCAATTATCAAATGAGGAAATTAGAAGATGAGATTGCTAGCATTGAAATGCAAAAAATTCAATTAGAAAACAATATTAAAATTCTTAAAGATGAATATGCAAAAATGTTGCAATACGCCTATAAAAACAGAAATACTGAATTTAATTTGTTTTATGTTTTTTCTTCAAAAAGTTATTCTGAAGCATTTCAAAGAATGAATTATATAGATCAATATGCAACATATAGGACAAAACAAGTTACCAAAATAAAGGAAACAAAGTCACTTTTAGATAGTAATTTAGTGTTGCTTCAAAATGCTAAATCAGAAAAAGAAAGTGTTGCAAAATTGCAGCAAGAAGAAAAATCAAACTTCTTAAAAGACAAGCAAGCACAACAAGAAGCCTTACTTAAATTAAAACAAAACGAATCCAAACTTCAACAAGAGTTGATTGCTCAGGAAAAAAAGAAAAAAGAAATTCAAGACAAAATCAACAAAGCGATACAAGAGGAAATTGCAGCGGCTGCAGCTGCGAGTAAAAATAAAGGGTTTTCGATGACACCTGAGGCAACTTCTTTGGCAAAATCATTTACTTCCAACAAAGGGAAACTTCCTTGGCCTGTATTGAAAGGAGCTATTACTGGAAAATATGGTGAGCATGCTCACGAATCTTTAGTAGGAATCAAAGTAAACAACAAAGGAATTGATATCACCACAGAAATGGGTGCTGATGTAAGATGTGTATTTGAAGGAACTGTAAGTAGTGTTTTTACTATTCCAGGCGCAGGAAAAGTAGTCATGGTAAGTCATGGGAATTTTAGAACTGTTTATGCCAATTTACAAGAAGTATATGTTTCTAAAGGGGATAAATTACAAACCAAAGAAAAAGTGGGAAAACTTCTTCCTGCACTAAATGGAAAAATATCTGAATGTCACTTCGAAATATGGAAAATATCCTCAGCAGGAACAGTTACAGACAACCCAGAATTGTGGATTTTGAAATAACAATCGCACTTCAATTTTTCAATAAAATATAAGCATTGAGTGAGGTTGCAATACACAACCAAATAAAATAAGGCGCTACCAAAAATCCCAAATACGTTTTATTTTGAAAACCCTTAATCATTAGCCATAGTACTACTATACTTAGTAATGCTATGATAATTAAACCAAACAAAACTAGATGCCATTTGAAAAAAATTGGATTCCACATTACATTCAAAATCCATTGAATTCCGAAAACTACATATAATGTATTGAGTTGACTTTTGTCCAAAGTACTTCCCATTTTCCAAATATAAATGGAAAATAATGACATAATACTAAACCAAGCAGCGCCAAAAACCCAGCCTGGAGGCGTCCAAGGGGCTTTGTTTACTCCTTTATACCATTCTCCTGTAGTTTCTCCCCCCATCAAAAAAGCTCCAATAGCAAGTGCTCCAAAATTGAGGATGATAAATAATATAAGCATTTGTATTTTCATTTAGTTATTTTTGAGGCTTTTTATGAAACAAAAAGGACATCTCGAAGTTAGCACTTTTTTCTATGCAAAATTATTTTATAAAAAAAATTCGGATATTTGACTACTTTAGAGGTCAATTCAAAAATCTAAAAGAAAAGCTTATTTTAAATAATGGCATTAAAAATTAAGAATAAAATATTACTAGAATTAATCATTCTAAACTTGTTAATTTTAAGTTACTATTTCATAGTTTTTTTTCAAATGGAATCGTATGTAAATGATGCTACAATGTTTTTTGCAGCGGATGCAAACGATTACATGGAAATGATGGAATGGTTTAAGGGAAATTCAGAAACTGAATATACTCAAATTAGGCCATTGCTTTATCCTTTACTTATTTTCTTACCTTATCAGTTATTTGGAGCAGCAGGCATCTGGTTTTTGCAACTTATTTTCTGGATTGTAAGTATTAATTTCATCTACTTCAGTGTAAAAAAATTAACCAAAAAAACTTTTTTGGCAGCAATTGGAGTATTGGTAGTTCTTGCTAATTTATCTTACTTAGCAATGACCATGCACGCACTAACGGAAGTAACTACCATTTTTCTGCTTAGTTATATTTTGTATCTTTTTACTGATAATATTTCTAAACTTTTGATTCCAAAATTTTTCACAAAATTGATGCTTTTATTTGTGGTTCTTACCCTCATTAAACCCCTATTTTTTGTTCCAACCATAATTTTAATTGGTTTAATCTTTCCACTATTTTATTTCAAAAAATATCTCGAAAAACCAAAGCAATTTGTTATTCTTGTCTTAGCCATTTTGCCATTATTAGGACAAATGACTTTTGTGAAAATAAAGCATGATCATTTCACAGTTTCAACTATTGGGAGTCATACATTTAAATATTACTATTTTGTAGAAGGTATGTCTGAAATTGAAAAAACTCCTAGACCTGAAATTGAAAATAGAATAAAAGATTACAATACTGGTAATCAATTAGAATATATATTTTCCAATAAAAAACACTATTACGAATTGCTATTTAGAACCATAGAAAGTAACATCAAAGGGTTACCAGTTTTTGTGAAAATGGATAATAAAAACAATGAAATGGTTTCTTATATGTTGGATTATAATTATAGAACTTATTACGTTCACAAATTTTTCCTGATATTGTTCTTACCTACTCTTTTGTTTTTATTGGTTTTCAAAAAAGGTTCAAGGGAAGACATCTTAATATTAATTGCACTTGGATGTTTAAATTACTACATACTCTTAACTTCTGGAATTTCATTTTGGCAAGGAGATCGATTAACTTTACCAAGTATCATAGTTTCAATTACACAATATCTCTTTACTTTAAACCTTCTTTTTGAGATATTTCAATTGCTTTGGAAAAAATTTCAAACTAAAAGGCGTACCAATATTTAGTAGAATCTACAGAAAGGAGTTCTTTTCTTTCTTTATATGCTTCAAATTGTTTGATGAAGATTGCTTTCAGTTCATTTTCAGTGAGGAAATAACTTTTTGGAGGAATTCCCATTTTTAGATATTTTCTAAAAGATTGTTTGATATTTTCTACCCAAATCTCTGTTGCTAATTTTTTCAGGTCTTCTTCTTCCAAAAAGCGTTCTTGCAAAACCTCTGCAGCACATTGCTTAGCAAATGTTGTATAAGCATCTTCAGATTCTAAAATACTGACCAAATCAATGTTTTGTTTTAAATGAAATTTATCTTTCAATTCACTCATTTTTCAAATATTTATTTACCAATTGCTCAGCGGCATTAAATGGACTGATGATTCCTTTCTTTACTTTTTCTTCTAATTGTTGTTTATCATTTTGTGCCTCTTTGTCTTGATAAAATTTGGCAATTAAAAGTTCGTTGATTCTCTCGTTGAGCCAAAATTGCGCTTGTGAAATTCTGTTCTTTTCCAAAAAACCATTCAACTTTGTTTTATTCTCATAAGATTGAATAATTTCCCAAACTTTATCGATATTTAAATTTTCATACGCACTGCAATGCGCGACTTGTGCAATCCATTCAGATTCGCTTGAAGGAAAAAGATGTAACGCGTTTTTGTATTCCACCATTGCGTTTTTTGCCAATTTCAAATTGTCGCCATCTGCTTTTGTAATCACCACTGCATCTGCCATTTCCATAATCCCTCTTTTGATGCCTTGCAACTCGTCACCAGCGCCAGAAAGCATCAAGAGCAAGAAGAAATCTACCATTCCTCTCACAGATATTTCCGACTGACCCACACCTACTGTTTCCACCAAAATCACATCAAAGCCTGCTGCTTCGCAAAGTAGAATGCTTTCTCTTGTGGCTTTTGCTACACCTCCCAAAGAACCTCTACTGGGTGAAGGTCTTACATAAACATTTGGATTTTGAACTAAGGTTTCCATTCTTGTTTTATCTCCCAAAATTGAACCTCCTGTTTTTTGAGAAGAAGGATCAATAGCAAGAACCGCCACTTTTTTACCAATGGTAGTCAAATAATTCCCAAAAGATTCAATAAAAGTACTTTTTCCAACTCCCGGCACTCCAGTAATACCTATACGAATAGAATTTCCTGTTTTGGGTAAACATTTAGAAACAACTTGGTTAGAAAAATCTTGATCTTCTTGCTTTGTACTTTCTACTAAAGTAATTGTTCTACTCAACGCATCAATATTTCCTTCAAGTAATTTTTCTACTGTTTCATCAACAGAAAAAGAAGGTTTACTTTTTTTGATATAATTGTTATTAATGCTTTTACTCATTCGAAAACGTCAATCAAGTTTTTGTTGCTGATGTAAAGTTATAAAATAAAAAAAGGGGTAAAAGAAATTTACCCCTAAAATATTTAACTCGTCTCAAATACTAATCTATATAGATTTTCTTTGTTACTGGATTGTTATTTACAAAAACTGTAAAAAGGTAAACCCCTGAAGAGTACTTACTATCCAATAATATATTGTGAGAATGAATTCCATTGGTCATTTTTCCGAAATTGTGATAATCCACTTGTTTGCCATTGATATCTTGAGAACAGAAATAAATACTTGAAGCATCAGAAATATTGTATGAAATATTAAGTTCTCTATTTTGAACCTTCATTTCAATTTGAGATGCTAATTTATTACTTTCGAAAATTCCACTCGAAATATCTTCAGAAATGACTGTATTTCCAACATAAATTTGATCTCCTCCTGTATTTCCATTGGCATTAGTGACATTCAATGTATAGTAAAATGTAATAGGACCTACACTTGTAGAAGGGGCATTCCAATCAAAATTCCAAGTTGAAATTCCAGATGATGTAGCATGTCTAATGTAATTTTTGTTATTTGCGGAAATTATTGAAGAGCCAGTTCCTGCTACAAAAGTTCCTGCTGCTGCATTGGTACCATCAAGTGCAGTCATTTGAAATCCGTTTTTTGTTCCTGTATTTGTTTCTAAAGAAACATCATAGGTAACGCCTGGTACATATAAATTATTGGTTCCAGAAAAAGAAAAAGTTACAACTCCACTAGCAGGAAGTGTAGAACCTGAATGGCAACCAGTACATGTGCCTTCTCCTGGAGCTCCAGTGTTTCCTATAGGAGGATTAGAAGAGTTGTCTAATAAAAAAGTGTTTTTATCAACAAAACTAGGAGTTAGATTGTGCTTTTCTAATGTTAATAATGCAATTCCTAAAGTGATTCCAGAAATAATTAAGGTAGTTTGTCCTATCATGTGTATTTATTTATAAATTTGTATAAAACAAAACTATGAAATTAATATTTATCCTACAACTCGTTTTACTGTTTTTTTTGGTTAGTTGTACCAAAGAAAAAGCGGCTCCCAAACAAGTTTTTGTACCTTCAGAATGCGACTCTATCCCAAAATCATTTTCTGTAGATGTATTTCCTATTATTCAGAACAATTGTACTGGTTGCCATTCAGGATCTTCTCCGTCTGGAGGAATCAAACTTGCTGACCATAATGATATTTCTAGTAATCTCATTCTCACTTTAGAAACAGTAAATCATGAAGTTGGTTTAACACCGATGCCATATCTGCAACCAAAACTATCCGATTCTTTAATCCAAGTATTAGAATGTTGGGCATCCAGTGGAGCACCCAACAATTAAAAAGCAATTATTTAACTGGAATGATAAATTTCAATAAAATAGCACTATCTTCTCTTTTTTTCTTTTTTGCAATGCCAAAATCATTAGAATAGATTTTAGATTTACCTTCAAAGACATTATTGTCATAAGTAAATTTAATTTCAATATCCTTTTCGATATCGCAAATAGTTAATTTTCCAATCATCTTATATCCTTCTGGTGTTTTTTCAAATGAAGTGCTTTTGAACTTCATGATTGGATACTTCTTAGTATCAAAAAAATCAGAAGATTGTAAATGAGTATCTCTTTGTTTATTTCCCGTTTCTAATGTTGTAACATCTACAGTTCCCTCGATGTGTGATTTTGAAAGATCATTTAAGTCAAAAACTATTTTTGCTTTTAATCCCGATACAGTTCCAGTTGCTTTATCAATTACATAATTAAATTTTACAACTGCTTTTTCATTGTCAATTTTTAACTCTTGCGCCTTTATAGATACAATAGATAAAAGGGTAAATAAGGTGAAAATAATTTGTTTCATAATTTTTTATTTTTAATTTATTTTAAAAGTGTCTTGAAATGGTAAATCCAAACCTAAATCTTCCATCTACCCATTTACCAAGTGTATAAGGCAAAAATTGACCCTCTCCAATGGCTTCTGAATTCATAAAATTTATTTGAAAAACATGAGAAAAGGTTTTTATCTCCAAACCTATTCCTAAAGGGTTTACATATTCAACATTGTTAATGGTGTTGTTTGTTCTGAATAAAGCATAATGCTCTACCAGAAAACTAAGTTTTTTGTAGAAATTATATCTTAATGAACTCCCTAATGAGAAATTAAGATTTTGATCGTCATGTGCTACAAAATTTCTGTAAAGCATACCAGGTGCAATTTGTAATGTTAACTTATCAAACAAATTTTTTGCCAAAATAATTTGAGAGTAATAAGAAAATCTATGTGCTACTTTTGAAAAGGATGTTATAGCAGTAGAATCAGTAGCTGCTTGCATACTTGTAGCAAAAACTGAGGAAACAAAAGAAACCGAAACTGGAGATTTTTCACTTTGATTTACAATTGCGTATTTTACTAATCCATCCCAATATTGTGAATATGGTGCAAATCCTTTGCTTCTTCCAATTCCTGCCATTAACTTATCGGTAATCCCATATTCAATAGCAATCCTAATGTCAGTACTGTTGTCTAAACCAAAAAGTGTTCTTCCAGCGTTTGGAACTGCTACATCACCAAATCTGTGTGTAATTCTTAAATCCCACATTCCTTTTTCGAGTGTTTTGGAAGAATGTCCATTAATGACTCTTGTGTCATTGAACAAAACAACACTGGACTCTACATCTTCCAAATCCCATTCATCATCTTGGGCTAAAGAAATGGTAGAAGAGAGAATAGTTAGAGTCAAAACTAAAGTTTTTGACATTGAATAGGGGGTTAGGTTTTTAAAATTCATTTAGATTAAAATTTATCTTTACTTTGTAAAAGTAATATATTAAACAATAAAAATGTCAAATTATACTTGGAAAATAAAACACTTCTCTGAAATTACTACTTTAGAACTCTACAACCTTATCCAATTGAGAGAAAAGGTATTTGTAGTGGAGCAGGACTGTCCATACTTAGATGCAGACGGAAAAGATTTAGACGCCTATCATATTTTTTGCTTGAATGAAGATGATGAAATTTTGGCAACTTCAAGGATTTTAAAACCTGGGATTTCTTATCCTGAAACTTCTATTGGAAGAGTTTGTGTAGCGCAAGAAGCCCGAAAAAACAAATTAGGAAAAGAAATGATGCTTCAATGTATAGCGTTTATTCAAAATGTTATGCAGCATAACGAAATTAGACTTTCTGCTCAAACTTACTTGACTCAATTTTACAAAGACTTAGGTTTTGACCCTATCGGAGAAATGTACCTTGAAGACAATATTCCTCATATCGAAATGTATTTTGTCTCATAAGATTCAAGACTAGAAGACGAAAGACATTAAGACGAAAGACAAAAGACAAAAAGATATCAAGACTAAAGATTTTAAGACTTTTTGTTGTAGAACGTAAACGTTTGGATATTACGGTAAGTTAAAAACTTTGCGTCCCATAGTGAAAAGCCTTAGCGTGCTTTGCGGTTAAAAAAATTTTTGTTTTGCAATGGTTTGTGTAAAAAACGTAAAAGGTATTTATAAAATTAGGGTAAATTTAGAAGTTATTGGTTAATAATGAGAAAGACTAAAGAATTACAAAACATCTCATTTGTTATAATTTAATCTCAAATTAATTTTCAAATTGTCGTTCAGTCGTTTGTCTTAGAATCGTATTTCCAGCATCTAATATCTAGCGTCTGGCATCAAGTGTCAAAACTCCCAATTTTCTCTCCCATCTTTAGAAAAGTTTCGAATCCGTTTTTTGTGTTTTCAAGAATGTCTTCGCTGAAAAGAATCTTATTGGGCTCAAATAAAAGTACCAAAGTAGAACCACCAAAAGCAAAATAGCCTTTTTCATCTCCTTTTTTTACTTTTTGATTTTCTGTATAAGTTTGAACGATACCACCTGTGAGCGTAGCTCCAACATCACAAATCAAAACATCACCATAATCATCAGTCTTTTGGATGCAATATTCTCTTTTATTATGACAAAATATTTCTAAACTTTTTCGCAATGCAAAAGGAGAAACAGAATAATAATGTCCTTTTATTTTGATGTTTTTACCAGGAATTCCATCTACGGGGAAATGATACCTGTGATAATCTACGGGAGCTAATCTTACGATAAACATCGCGCCATTTTCATATTTTTTTGTTAATGTTTCATTTGTCAAAAAACTATTTACAGAAAATTTACTTCCTTTTACAAAAAACTGAGTGGTTGCATCAATTTTTTCAAATGCCAAAACCCTTCCGTCAGCTGGAGTAACTACACCTTCTTGTATGGGTCTGAATTCAGATTTGATTTTTCTATAAAAAAATTCATTGAAGGTCTTGAAACCTTTTTCAGGTTGTTCGTATTCCTCCAAATTGATTTGATGCTTGGAGACAAAAGGGGCAATTTTACTTTTGGATAATTTAGAATCCATATATTTTCCAAAAAGCCAAGAAAAGTATTTTCTTTTGACCAAAACAAACAAAGAAAATTTCCCTAGTGGATTTCCTCCGTACAGAAATTTCAAAAAACCTCCACCCGGAACATTTTCTGTAAAAATTTCGTCAACACCTCTTTTTTTAAACTGAATTTGATCCATTGAGCAATAGTGCAAATATTGATTTGGTACAAATGTACAATAGATAAATAAAGTCCCAACATAAAATGATAATTTATAAAATCATCAAATGACATTGGGGCTTTGGGGTAATGATAAAACCTTTAATTTATTTAGTAATTCGCTGCAAGTGTTTTATCCTTATGGTATTTCAATTCATAAGAAAACTTTATTTTCTTTGAGGCTTTACTTTCAATTTTTTCTTTCCAAATTAGGAACCCTTCTTCTTTGTTGTATTCAGCATCACTTTTAGAAAGCATTTCAATTTTGATATCTTCATTACTTGTGATTGGCAACTGATCTTCGATGGTAAGGTTGATGCTTCCCAATTTGTAGTTTTTTATAGAAATTTCATATTCTACTGTTTTAATTTTTTCTCCAGTAAGCGTTTTCACTTTTTCTTCATCATTAGTCTTCTTTCTGTTCACCACGATTCCGTTGTCTCTTCCTAATGATAAATCCAAAGTATCGCTCATGATAGATGGGTTGATTCTTGTTTGCCCAACATAAGTTCCATCGTAATATACATTGGCTACTGCTGGTAATAAATTCATTTCTTCCCAACCCGTAAGATGCGCCACCAAAAAGGCGTCTTTGTCTAGTTTCGGGACCACAAAATGCTCGAAAGAAGATTTGATATTGTCTGTTTTTACAGCCATCATGTGGTATTGTCCGTCACTTGGTATAGATTGCTTGATTTTCAAATCAAATTCTACCATTGCCATATTTTCAGACATTTGTGTGTAATTAGCAATTTGTTCAGCTTCTCTTACTTTTGAAGCGTATTTTTTGTTGTTTACACTAACATTGTCAAGTTCTAATGATTCTTCTTTTAACAAATAATCATCATTAATTTGAGAAGGAGCATTATATGCATTTCCAGGATAACTTTGTTGTTGTATAGGTTTATAAAAATCTACATACCAAGGTGCCAATGTAGGTTTAACATTGCTTCTATTGGGATTTATAGTTGAAAGCTTTACGTCAACGTTCTCCCAATTGATTCCGGTATTTTGGTATACATTTGCTTTGTATGTCAATTTCACTGGAGAAGCAATATCATCTGCTCTCAAATCATACGCTGGAGACCATCCTGCATCAGGCACCATATAATTCAAATCTAAAGAACCTGAAGTAGCAACATCAGATGAAACTGTGATGACAACTTGTTGAATAGGCGCTAATGTTTTTGGAGTATGATTATTGTTGACCTGATAATTGTTGAGTTCTGCTAGTCTATTTTGCATTTTTATTTTTTGTGAATTCATTTCAGCTTGTTTGCGTTGTGACTTTAAAAGCAATCCATTTATATCTGAAAGTTTTACTCTCAAATAATCCATTGCATCTTTAAGCGCGGCTATAGAATCATTGGTGGCTTGACCCTTAATAACACCACTATTCATTAGAATATTTTTCTCTGAAGTATAAACTTCTATCGCATTTCCTATTTCAGATAATTTCCAACCAAGGTTTAACAATGAGTCTTCTAATTGTTTGATTTCATTCAGGATTTTCAATGGTATTTCATCTGAGTTTTTTGGTGTTTCAGGAACAGGATAAAACAACCTTGTAGAAACATCCATGATGATAAACTCGCCTTTACCTTTAACTTGAATGGCATTCTTGTTGAAGTTTTGAGGCATTCCTTCGAAAATGATTTTAGAGACACCTTTTGGCACACTTACTTTGGCAGATTGATGGATTTGAGCACCTTGCAAAAACACAGTTACTGCATCAATCTTTGAAGGGACTACTTTTTCAGATTCGGCAAAAGCATTGCCTAACAGCATTATTGTTAATACTGATAAAATTAACTTTTTCATGATTTAAAATATAAGAGTTTATAATAGTTTAAAGCTTAATCTTGCTTTGAATTGGTTTTGATTTTTCTTCTTTTAAGTAAGATTTTAATTACAATTATGCTAATTAAAATTATGGTGATCATTGGCCAAGCATATGTAAGTGCAACAAAGAAATTTACAACTGCATTCCATCCTCCTTTGAATCCTTTTACAAATCTATTTTCAGGTTCTTCTGTATGCGTTTCTTCACTTGTTTCCTCATAAATATACAATTCTAAAGTAGAAAATGCCACTTGACTAGAAAGTGATTTGAGATGAGCTTCTGCACTTTCAATGTCTAATCTCAAGTAGTTAATTTCATTTTCTATTTCTAATATTTCTTTGATGGTTTTAGCTTTTTCTAAAAGAGAGATATATTTTTGTTCCAATGCCTTTTTGTTTTCAATACGTGTTTCAGTATCAACAAATTCGTCTGTTACATCAATAACATTAATACTTTTAGTATCAAATTTATCAACCCCATCACATAATTCATCCACAAACTTTTCAAAATTGGCATTGGGAATTTTTATGGTAATATATTGGTTGATTCTACTGCTGTAATAATCTTCAGTTTCATTGGCTACATAAGCATTGTGATGTTTGATGAGTTGATTTACTTTTCCTCTTGTGGCGTGAACGTCATTAGTTTTGAATCCGATGTTTCCTTTCTTGATGAGTTTCTGTTGAAATGGAATTTTTTCAGATGCATTTGTTTGATTTTGATTTGCAGAGAACATTTCATCTGATGATTTATCATATTCTTCTTTATATTCTTCACCTTCATAATACATTGGTGCAGAGGCTTCAGCTTTTGATTCTGTATTATAGTTATCACCTTCTGAAGATGAAAATTCACTTGCTGAATTATTAGAACAACTCAAAACAAATATAGATGCAATAGCGATAATTAGATTTTTCATAATTGTAATTTTAAATAACAAAAAACCCGTACACTTGGTGCACGGGTTAGTTCAAATTAATTATAAAAAAATTATTTTGAAGTTTTATTATTCAATAATCAATTCGTAAGGCATTCTAGCCTGAACTCCTTTCATGCTTGAGATTTGTTCAACTACTCTTATCATTTCTAGCATTTTAATTCTCACTAAAGACTCTGTATCATCTTTTTCATCCTCTTCTTCATTCATAGCATCAAGATTCATCATAATTTCTGCTAGTTTATTATCAGATTTAGGATAGTTTTTGATTTTAATGGCGCTTTGTTTTACACCACCTTTCTCTGCGGCATAGGCAATTGCTTCATCAATTCCACCTAACTCATCTACCAATCCAATTTTGATGGCATCAGTTCCAGCCCAAACTCTTCCTTGCCCAATACTATCCACATCTGCGGGTGTCATACCTCTTCCCTCAGCAACTTTTGTAATGAAATCTACATAAATATCATCTACTCCTTGTTGAATCATCTTGTATTCGTCATCAGTAAGGGCCTGAGTAAGTGTAAGAACAGCATGTTCATTGGTTTCAACTCTATCAGTAGTGATTCCTAATTTATCTTCGAGCATTGGCCCAAAATTGGGTAAAACTCCAAATACTCCAATAGAACCTGTAATAGTATTTGGGTGTGCATATATTTTGTCTGCTGCACAAGCAATATAATATCCACCGGATGCTGCAACATCCCCCATTGATACTATAAAAGGTTTTGTTTGTTTAGCTAAAATTGTTTCTCTCCACATTACATCGGATGCTAGCGCACTTCCTCCTGGACTATTGATTCTCAAAACAATGGCTTTGATATCATCGTCTAGCCTTGCTTCTCTTATTGCTTTTGCAACAGTCTCAGAACCCATCGTGCTATTATTGCCTTTCCCACTTTCGATACTACCTACAGCATAAATGACCGCAATGTTTTTATCGTCTTTTTTAATTTTTTTATCAAACTTTTTGGCTTGAAAAAAAGCATATTTTGAGAAATCAACCATTTTAAAATCTTCTTCTTTCTTGATGCCTGCTTTATCACAAATCATGGTGATGATTTCATCCTCGTATTTTGTGCCATCTACCAATTTGTATTGAACCGCAGTTTCTGCATTTCTAACATATACACTATCTGAAATTGTATTTAATTCTTCAATACTAATGCCTCTAGTTTCTGAAACACCTTTTAGCATTTGATCCCAAATAGCATTTAAATATGTCATCGTTTGTTTTCTATTGGCATCACTCATTTTATCTAGCATAAAAGGTTCTACAGCTGATTTAAACTTGTTGTTAGTACCTCTAATAATCTGAACATCAACGCCTAATTTATCAATCATACCTTTAAAAAACATCAATTCTGCGCCAAGACCTCTAAACTCTACCATTCCCTCTGGGAAAACATAAATTTCGTCAGCAACTGTTGCTAAGTAATATGATTTTTGAGTGTAATTTTCAGAATACGCAATCAAAAATTTACCAGACTCTTTGAAATCAATCAAAGCATTTCTGACCTCTTCCAAAGATGCCATTCCTGCTTTTAGTTCTGACATGTCCATTAATATTCCTTCAATTTTTTTGTCGCTTTTAGCTGCATTTAATGCAATTTTTATTTCTCTAATTCCTACAGCTTTATCAACTGAAAAAGAACTTGAATTGAAAGAAGAATATGATTTTTCTGTAATTAAATCATTTATATCTAAATGCAAAACGGTATTTTCTTTATATTCTAATGGTTTTCCTTCTAAAAATCCAAAATTATCATCAAATGCATTGCTTATCATTCCAAAAAGAATAATGAAGAATGCAAAAATCAAAATTATTCCTGTGATTACAAACGCTAGGGATGATGCCCAAAAATTTCTCCAAAATGGTTTCATGTTGTTATATTTTATTTAAATACAAAGGTAATCCTATAACTTCCTAAAAAAATATTAATCTACATAAGTGGTTTTTGTTGTTTGTTTAACGGTTTTTAATTACTTTTGAAGATTATAAAATCCATAATAAAAGATTTTAAAGGTAATATGAAAACTTTTTTCAAACTCGGACTGATTAAAAACATCTTATTTATCACCTTAATTTTAGGTGTTTCTTCTTCAGGTATAACATCTTGTAATTCCTCTTCAAGTCAAGAAAATCAAATTATTGAGCAAAGAAGTGCAATTATTGCTATTGAAGGGATGATGTGCGAAAAAGGCTGTAAATCTACTATTCAAAATAAACTTTCTGAAATGGATGGTGTTTCTTCCTGCGAAATTAATTTTGAAGCAAAAAAAGCAATCATTAAATACGATAGCAAAAAACTAAATGTTGATGATTTTATCAATAAAATAAACGGAATTGCTGATGGTATTTATAAAGCAACATTAGTTGAAGATAAAGACATTGAAAACACACCATTGAAACCTAATGACAAAAATGGTCAAAACAATGGCGCTAGTGTAAGTGAGTTTTCATTCCAAATTCCAAATTTCTACAAGTTTTTTACAGATTTACTGTAGGTTTTTACGACCTTAAAACTTCATATTTCGGTATAATCTTGATAGATAAATGAATTTACATTTTTTTTATGAGTTACCCACTTTCAGAAAACTTAGCACATACCAACCAACATCCTTATAGAATTGATGTTTCACATGCAAAAGGCGTTTATATTTTTGACACTGACGGGAAACAATATTATGATTTCATTTCAGGAATAGCTGTAAGCAATTTAGGGCACCAGCACCCTACAGTTGTGAATGCTATAAAATCTCAACTTGATAAGTATATGCACGTGATGGTTTTTGGTGAATTTCATCAAGCACCGCAAGTAAACTTGGCAAAGAAATTAAACGATGTGCTTCCTGATGGTTTAGATGTAAGTTATTTTGTAAATTCTGGCACCGAAGCCAATGAAGCAGCTCTTAAATTAGCCAAAAGATTTACAGGAAGAAGTAAGATGATCAGTTTTAAAGGCGCTTATCATGGCAACACTCACGGTTCTATGAGTGTCAGCTTTAATGAATATAAGAAGTTTCAGTTCAGACCTTTACTCCCTGATGTTCATTTTATAAATTTCAATGATGAAAGCGAATTTGAAAAAATTGATGAAATTACTGCATGTGTTATTGTAGAACCTATTCAGGGAGATGCTGGTGTGAGAATTCCTAATCCGAACTATCTCAAAAACTTGAAAAAAAGATGCGAAGAAGTAGGTGCACTACTGATTTTTGACGAAATTCAAACTGGTTTTGGAAGAACAGGCAAACTATTTGCCTTTGAGCATTTTGATGTTGTTCCGGATATTCTTACCATCGCTAAAGGTTTTGGTGGCGGCATGCCTATTGGTGCGTTTGTATCTAGCCATAGAATCATGGAAACACTATCATACCATCCTCCTTTGGGACATATCACAACTTTTGGTGGACATCCAGTTTGTTGCGCTGCGGCTTTAGCTAATCTGGAAGTACTCACTTCGGGAAATATTATCAATGAAGTGGAATCCAAAGGAGCATTAATTGAATCGTTATTACAACACCCATCCGTATTGGAAATCCGAAGAAAAGGTCTTTTCTTTGCCATTCAAATGAAAGATGCTGATACTGTAGCTAAGGTGGTTATAAAATGTAAAGAAAAAGGATTACTTAGTTTTTGGTTTTTATCCAATCCTGATAGTTTTAGAATTGCTCCTCCTCTTATCATTTCAGAAGGTGAGATTCGAAATGCCACAACGATAATAAGGTCGGTTATGGATGAAGTAGTTTAATTCTTTTGTAAAATTTTATGTGTCAAAAATCTGCTCAGAAAGGCACAACCAATTCCTACCATTGAACCTACCAAAACATCAGAAGGATAGTGAACACCAAGGTGCATTCTTGAATAACCAACTGAGGATGCCCATAAAAAAGCAGGAGCTATGATATACCATTTTGGGTAAGCTAAACTTACCGAAGTTGCTGTGCTAAAAGCCATTGATGTGTGTCCTGATGGAAAAGAAGGACTTTTCTCAAACAGTACATTTTGAATATCGTTATATGTTACATATGGTCTATCTCTTTTGATGCTATATTTCATTCCCACAGTAATAACACTACTTAGAAATAATGATCCTCCAATAATTATCCCTTTTGATTTAGTAATGCTATCTTTTTTTATCAATCCAACACAATATACTACAGTAGGAGAAAGTAAACTAATGGGGGCATCAGAATGTGTTACAAATTCAAAAAAATTATCTAACTTATGATTTCTTTCAATATTAATTTTTCTCAAGAGATCTATATCAGTATTTTGAGAAAATCCGATATTAATGACACTCAAAAAAAGTATCAATAAAGTATAATATCTTTTTAATTCGTTTATCAACTATTTGCTTTCTTTGACTATCTGTGGTGCAATCATAAAACTCTCTAGAAATTGATCAAATCTATTGTCATATTCATTAGCAAGTAAAATATATTGACACTTTTTAATGCTTTCGGACAATCGTATAATATCAGAATGATTAGCATTCTTTAATAACAAACTTGCTTCATCAACAAAAAATAATTCAAGTTTATTAAGGTTAATTCCATTTAAAAAATAAAGTTTCGAAAGTCTTTTCGGTGTTGTAATTACTATGTCAACACCTTCATATAATTCATCACGTTGCACATCAATTTTCTGCTCTTCATAGATTACAGCCATAAGTAAATCAGAAGGGTAAAGCATTTTTTTGAACTTTGCTTCCAAAATTAAAGCTTCTTCTTTACTTTCTACTAAAACAATGGCACGAGGCGCATCATCAATTGAAGCCTTTTTTAACTTGTTGATGATGCTTATAATCATTGCAGTTGTTTTGCCGCTACTTTCAGGAGCAATAGCATAGATATTGGCTCCTCCACGAATTTTAGACAACAAGTTTTTTTGAAATGGTGTTGGATTTTCAACTCCATTTCTTTGCAGCGTTTCTATCAAAAAACTTTCTATTTTTTTAAAAGACATAGTTAAAATTTATCCTAAAAATGAAGTGTACATCCAAACCAATTTTTCTTGTTCTCTAATGTAATCACTCATTAAGGCATTTGTGCCTTCATCATCAGCGGAACCGCTAAGTTCCAACAAGGCTCTTTGTTTTTTTATTAAAGTCTCAAAACTATTCAAAATAGATTCCACACAAACAGTTCCATCAGAAATATTTTTGGCTTCTTTTATTTGAGATTGTTTTATGTAATCTGTAAAACAATGTGTTGGCGTTTCTCCTAAAGTAAGGACTCGTTCTGCTAATTCATCCACTTTAAGAAGCAAATCGTTATATAATTCTTCAAATTTGAGGTGTAATTCGAAAAACTTCGCTCCTTTTATATTCCAGTGAAAACTTCTCACATTCATATAAAAAACTTGATAATTGGACAATAAATCGTTGAGTTCTACTGCCAATTTTTTTGCTTTTTTCTTATCTAATCCTATTCTGTTCATGGGAAATATTTTTTAATTTTATAATATTACAAATATACTATTTTACAAAGACTTTTGCTATCAAATCAATCAATTATTCTTTGGAAAGTTTCAGCATCAAATCATAAATTTTATCATCATTCCAATTGTAGGCTCCTTCCCATTTATAGACAATTTTTTTGTTTTTATCGATAATAAATGTTGTAGGAAAAACTTGTGAATATAGATTTTTTGGGATTACGCTTCCGTTAACATAAAGTGGAATATTTATGTCTTCACTTTGTTTGTATTTTTTTATAATTCCAATATCTTCGGTAGTACTAACTAATAAAAACTCAACATAATTTCCCAATCTTTTTTGCAAATCCAAAATAGAGCCCATTTCACTTCTGCATGGGCCACACCAAGTTGCCCATATATTTATAAAAATTGGTTTATCAGTATCAGATAACCAAAATTCCTTTCCTTCATCACTAATAACTTTCCAGTCCATATCTATGAATTGCTCATCTTGAGATTTCACTTCAGAAGTCTCAATATCTGGAGTACGGAGTGTAAAACTCATCATCCAAGACCGAAAAGATGCTCCAGCCGATGTAAAAAACAAGAAAAAAATCAATACGATTGCAATTCCATAAAATATAATATTTGATTTTGTTTTTTTACTGAGTTCCATGTAAAATATGATAATTTAAAGTGTAAAATTACAATTTAATAATTAAATCTTATGAAAGTTTATAAGCATTAGGTTAATTATATTGATATTCACAAATGATTGTGATATTAATTTCAAAATAATGAAACCTTTTATTTTGAAAAGAGTTAATTTAGTAATCTAAATATGAATTTTTCAATTAAAATACCACTCGTTTTAATTTTGCTCTTATTAGCAAAAGTTAATTTCTGTCAAACCTACGACTTAATAGAAGCCTTCTATAAGTCGGATACATCTCACCAAGTTTTTGTAAACACAGACGTATTAAAATCAGAAAGATGGGATACATTGGCGCAGCCCAATTTTTGGCGTGAAGTAATGGATTTGTCCCCTGATTCTTGTATAATAAATATTGCTGCAACAAGAACCATACTTGGCAAAGACTCTTTTGTAAAATGGAAGGCACAAACAGAACCTCAAAAAACAGCTTACAAAGACAGTGTTAGAAAACTATATGGGCTTACAGACTCCGAAACTATCTACGTAACTTCAGGTAAAAATCATTTTTATCAGGTTGAAAAAGTAATGGGGAGTATTTCTAAAGCGGTAGAAATTTTCCAAGATTACAATACAGACCCTTGGTATGCTCAAGCAATATTATTGATAGAAAGTCCTGGTAAAATTGCCTACAGTAATGTTGGAGCTTATGGACCCTTCCAATTAATGAAATCAGTAGCGATTAGCCATGGTTTAAAAGTGAATAAAACAATTGACGAAAGAGAAAATTTTGACAAATCAGCCACGGGAGCAGCAAGTTTGATAAGACGAACATGTATACCCGAAGCCAAAAGAATTTTAAATAAACACAACATTTCATTTGATGAACATGATTTGTGGTTTAGGCTTTTTGTATTACATATTTATCATGCAGGAGCAGGAAATGTTTCTGGTCTTTTGGATAGTATCCAGCCAAAAACAGGTGGTCAAGAATTGATTACAACAATGTGGAAAAGTGAATGGGGCGGTTTTAAAAATGCCAGTCAAAACTATTCTCAAGTGGCTTTAGCTTCTTTACTTAGGCTTCACGAAACTATTTATAGTACTTGTGATGCTATTTTTAATTGCAAGCCAGAGGAATCTGTAAATGAATAAATATTGTTATGACTTTTGGAAAATATTTTACATTGGTATTATTCTTTATTTATGCAAATTTTTATTTTTCTCAAAATGAAGAAGAATTAAAGCAAAAAATCAAAGATTCCCAGGGGCTTCAAAAAGCTCAATACGAAATTCAACTTTCTAATAAATTGTCTGCTTCTAATCCCTCAGAAGCTTTTGATTTTGCAAAGTCTGCTTTAGAAAATGGGGAAGGAAATGACAAAATTATGGGAGCAGCTTTTGCCTTAATGGCTCAGTCTTCTTTGAAATTAAAAAAATATGAAAACGCAGTAAAATATGGGCTGGATGCGTCCAAATTGTTTGAATCATCTGACAAGAACAATTATGCAATGAGTGCATCTATAATAGCAGACGGTTATAATGGACTTCACAAAACTGATGATGCTATTATTTATTATGAAAAATCATATAACACCTATTTGTCAATATCTAAACCCAAAAATGCTGGATTTCAAGCCTCATCTATTGGTATGTTGTACAACAATAACAAAGCGTATAAGAAAGCAATCTCATGGTATGAAAAAGCATATACACAATTTGGTATTTCAGGCAATCAAAAAGATGAAGTTCAAAGTTTGCATACTATAGGAGCGATTTACTCCAATTATGGTGATTATAAAAACGCAATTGAGACATTAGAAAAGGCCATACAATTGGCTCAAAAATATGGGTTATCTAATAATGTTTCAAACATAAAGTCTGATTTAGAAAAAGTTGAATTAAACAAAAGTTCAGATAACAATACAACTTCATTCAAGGAGGAACAAATCAAGGAACAAGAAGATTACATCAACAAGGTAAAAAACGAGCAATCAAAAACATTAGCTCAAATAGAGTTGATGAGTGAGGAAATGCAACTCGCTGAACTCAAAATAAAAGCGGCTCAAGATGAGGCTTCGTTAGCTTTATTACAAAAAAATGCTGCATTGGACAAGGCAAAGTTAGCCGAAATAGAGGCGGAATCTGCTAAACTTATAGCTAAATCAGCACAAGATGAAAAAGATAAGTTAAATGCTGAGAAAGAAGCCGCTATGGCTAAATCTCAAATTCTATGGATTGCTGTTGCTTCTATAGGTCTTGTTGCTATTTTAATTTTAATAGGCTTGATAAGAAAAAGAAAATCAAACCAGTTATTAATTACTAAAAATGAAGAAATCAATTTACAAAAAGATGAATTAACCAAACAAGCAAGCAACATACAAGAAAGTATAGATTATGCTACTAGAATTCAGAAAGCCATGCTTCCATCTCCTTCAGAATTCATGTCTATGATGCCAGGTTCTTTCGTTTTTCTCAGACCAAAAGACTCTGTAAGTGGCGACTTTTTTTGGTATCACAAAGCTGGAAATCAAATTATTATTATAGCTGCAGATTGCACTGGACATGGAGTTCCAGGTGCATTTATGTCAATTATTTTCAGTAATTTATTGGACAAAGTAATAATTGACGAAAAAATAACCCATCCCAATCAAATTTTAGAATCTATATGTGGTATATTAACCTCAAAATTGATGGAACGAAATTTAAAATACGAAAACTTTAAAGATGGGATGGACGTGTCAGTTGTAAATATTAATACAACGACTAAAAGACTTATGTTTTCAGGTGCTAGAAATGATATTTACATTGTAAGAAATGGTAATCTTTCGGAAATAAAAGGCACTAGAAGATCTGTTGGTGTGTTAAATGAGCAGGTAAAATTACCATTTGAAAATCATGATATATCTATTGAGAAAGATGATTTTATATATTTATTTTCTGATGGATTTGCAGATCAAAAAGGAGGGGAAAAAGGCAAGAAATTTTACTATCAACCCTTCAAAGATTTGGTAGTCACTTTAAGCGACTTAAATGGTAATCAAATACCAGAAAAACTAAATGCTAAATATGAGCAATGGAAAGGAAATCAAAAACAATTTGACGATGTACTAGTGGTTGGGGTTAGGATTACCTTATAAATTTCTTTAAATATCAATTAAAAATATTTATTAATAACTTTTAATATGACTTCCTAAAAGTTGAACTTAAAACCTTATTTTTGTGGTTGATTTAAAAATCCAAACAAAAATGTACATGATCTCTCTCCTCAATGCATTAGATTTTTCTTTGCCTTTTCATGATTACATTTTAGTTTTTTCAGTGATTTTTTCAATCATTCTTTTTGCTCCATTATTACTCAATAAAATAAGAATTCCTCATTTGATTGGATTGATAATTGCTGGAGCTTTAATTGGAGCAAATGGGTTCAACATTATTGACAGAGCAACAGTAGAATTATATGGCTCTGTTGGGTTGTTGTATATTATGTTTCTTGCAGGTCTTGAAATTGATTTAGATGACTTTAGGAAAAATAGTGTTAAGAGTCTAATTTTTGGAATATACACTTTTATAATTCCAATGGCAATAGGAACTTTAGGCGCTTATTTTTTACTAGACTTTTCTTTGATGACATCCATTTTGCTTGCAAGTTTATTTGCTTCTCACACTCTAATTGCCTATCCCATCGTTAGTAGATTTGGTGTTTCAAAGAACATGGCTGTAAATATTACAGTTGGGGGAACCATGATTACAGATATTTTGGCGCTCTTGGTATTGGCGGTAATTGTAGGGATGAGTGAAGGCGAAATCAACAACGAATTTTGGATCAAACTCGGTGTTTCATTTGCAATTTTTGTAGCAATTGTACTTTTTGTTTTTCCTTTGATTGGCAGATGGTTTTTTAAAAAATTTAGTGATAATGTTTCTCAATATATCTTTGTATTATTGATGGTTTTCTTTGGTTCTTTTTTAGCAGAAGCAGCGGGAATTGAGGCCATTATTGGAGCCTTTTTAGCAGGTCTTTCTCTCAACAGATTGATTCCACATACCTCTCCATTGATGAACAGAATAGAGTTTGTAGGAAACGCTTTATTTATCCCAATATTCTTGATATCTGTTGGAATGTTAATAGATTTCTCTGTCTTTTTTAGTGATATAAGAACACTTTATGTAGCCATTTTTATGAGTTTTACTGGAACTGTTGCCAAATTTTTAGCAGCTTATCTCACACAGAAAACATTCAATTTTTCAAAAGATCAAAGGAGATTAATATTTGGCCTAAGCAATGCTCAGGCAGCGGCTACTCTTGCTGCGGTTTTAGTAGGGTTCAACATTGGGCTTTTTGATGAAAGTGTATTAAATGGGACAATTTTGATGATTCTCGTGACATGTACTGTTGCCACTTTTGTAGCCCAAAAAGGTGCTGAAAACATCTCAAAGGAGGAGGCAACCGAGACAGAATCTTCAGATAATGAAATTAAAGAGCACATACTTATTCCTATCAACAATATTGCTATCACAGACGACATGATTGACTTAGGTGTAACACTAAAATCAAAAGGTAAACAAAACAAAATGTTTGTCTTAAATGTCCTAGAAAGCAACGAATATAGTTTTGAGAAAAAAGCAGAAAAAATTATCGAACAAGCATCCAAAACAGCAAGTTCCACAGACAATCACATAGAGGGTTTGGTAAGATTTGATGTTAATGTCGTGAATGGTATTTCTAGTGTTGTTCATGAACAAAAAGTTACAGATATAATAATGGGGATGCGACATAAAGATAATTTTATAGAATCTTTATTGTTTGAAACCAATAATGAATTATTAGAAAGATGTAACGCAACGACATTTATTTACAGCCCCAAACAACCTCTCAATACCATCAAAAGACATGTGCTAATTGTTCCAGATAAAGCAGAAAAGGAAATTGGTTTTTTCTTATGGTTGCTTAAAATTTGGAATTTAGCTAGAAACACAGGGACAAGTTTAGTTTTCTACTCTTCTCAAGAGACTTTAAAAGTAATTCAAGACATCAATCAACAACATCCTGTTTCATGTGAATTTCACAATTTTGATAATTGGGAAGAGTTTTTGATTTTGTCCAGAGAGATAAAAAATGACGACAATATTATTATTGTAATGAGCAGAAAGTCTATGCCTTCTTACCATGTCTTAATGGACAAAATTCCCGATTATTTGAATAAGTATTTTACCCACAACAATTCTATTTTGATTTACCCTGTTCAGGTTGGAGTTGGAGAAGATAAAGGACTTTTGAAAAGCAATCCATCTTTACTAGACTCTTTGAGTAAACTTGACACATTAGGAAAGAATATTACGAAATTATTTAAACGAAAATAAGCACCTATATTAAATTTATGCAAGAAGAAGCAGACAACAATCTACCAAAAAAAAGTGCCAGACAAAAAAGAATGGAGTTGGATAATTTAGGCGTTATCTTAAAAGCGCTTATAAGGTTCATTAAAAACCTTGTGAGTATGAAAAATGAAATTGATGAAGAAAACACCATAAAGTCTATCAAAGAAAGCATGACCTTTAAGGGTGCTGCTGTATGGATTTTGGTTTGTTCAATTATTGTGGCATCTGTAGGTTTAAATGCCAACTCAGTTGCAGTAATTATTGGAGCCATGCTTTTATCTCCACTAATGGGACCAATTAGAGCCGTAGGTTTAGCCTTAGCAATTAATGACATTCCAACTTTAAAAATGGGTCTTAAAAACTTTGGGGTAATGGTCGGGGTTAGTATTTTAACTTCAACAATATATTTTCTTATTACTCCAATAAATGGAGATACTTCTGAACTTTTGGGTAGAGTAAAACCTCATGCTCTTGATATTTTAATAGCCTTTTTTGGTGGTTTGGCAGGAATCATAGCCACTGCATCCAATAATAAAAATGCAGTTCTTACAATTGTTCCTGGAGTTGCAATCGCTACAGCATTGATGCCTCCTTTGTGTACTGTAAGTTATGGAATAGCAACAGCTCAATGGAATTATTCACTAGGAGCTTTTTACCTATTTATTTTAAATACAGTCTTTATTTGTCTTTCTACAATTGTTCTGCTTCGTTTATTAAAATTCAAAACCGTACAGCATATTTCAAAAGAAGTTACAGTAAGGGTTCAGAGGTACATTTACATCAGTCTTTTTGTAATCATAGTTCCTAGTATATATATGACCTACTCAATTGTTGTTACTTCAATATTTGAAAAGAATGCCGAAGATTTCGTTACCAATGTCATCAAAACTGACAATAGTATCTTAGTCAATTATGAAATTGAATATACTGGAGATGTTAATTTTATTAAAATTTTCCCTTTAGGCACAGAAATTTCTTTTGAAAAAGAGGAGGCTTGGAAAGCACAAATGGAAAAATACAGTTTGACCGATACAGAATTGAAAGTATTTAGATATAAGAAAGATATTGATCAAGCAAGTTTGATGGCAATGAGCAATGAATCTGTAATAAAATATCAAGAAAAGAAAATTAAAGAACTTGAAGATGAATTGTTTGAGATATACACAAAAGTTGACGAAGATGTTACTAAAGATTTGAATCTTTCAGAATTAGACGCAAGGATATTAGTACATTATCCGGAAATATCCTCATACTCATTTTCAAAATCTTATCAATCTCAGTTTAACAATATGATTGATACCATGTATCTTTTTACAATAAAATGGAAAGACTCAATACCTGATACTTTAATAAAAGTAAAATCTTTATCTCTAAAGAAAATGCTGGAAAATGAAGTAAAAATTCTTAACAAAGGTAATTTGGATTATCCTGTAAAAGTTTCAAAACTTTAAGTATGTCAAATGATTATCTTGAAACACTAAAAGATTCTTTTAAAGAACACAAAAACCTAGAGATATCTATTGGACAGGCAGCATACATGAAGCACCATTTTGAGTTCTATGGTTTAAAATCTGAAGTAAGACGACAATTGCAAAAGCCATTTTTGGATAAAGATTTTCTCCCTATTAAAGAAAATTTACAAAACATCGTAGAAACAATGTGGAATTTATCGCAAAGAGAATTTCAATATTTTGGTCAAGAATTATTTTTCAAATATGTCAAAACATTTAATGAAAAAGACATTGTAATATTGGAATACATGATTACACATAAGTCTTGGTGGGATACTGTTGATTTTATTGCTGTAAATTTGGTTGGAAATTATTTCAAAACCTTTCCGCAAAATAGAAACGCTACAATAAAGAGTTGGTTAGAAAGCGAAAATATTTGGTTAAAACGATCTGCCATATTATTTCAACTTAAATATAAAAATAATACAGATACATTGTTTTTAAGTCAAGTGATTCAGCATAATTTGGGTTCAAAAGAATTCTTTATAAACAAGGCAATTGGATGGGCTTTAAGAGAGTATTCAAAAACTAATCCAGAATGGGTAATTAATTTTACAGACCAACATGAGCTCAACAATTTAAGCTGCAGAGAAGCATTAAGGTTATTGAAGAACAGGTAACAACTACTTTAATCAATCAACGCTTTTAGAGCATCAGGTAAGTCATTAATATTATCAACATCTGATAAAGTAGGAAGTAAATAATGTGATTTTTTTAAACTTTGAATTTCCAACAAAGTATCCAAAAAAACATTTTCCGTGCTCCAAGATTTATTTAAAAAAATAGAAGGATGGGGTTCTTTCATTCCAATGAGATAATAGCCGCCATCTTCTGCAGGTCCTACCACAAAATCATGACTTTTCAATGCTTTAAATGCTTCTTCAATTATTCCAGAATTGAGTTCATAACAATCACTTCCTATGATTACAATACTTTCTGCCCATTCTCCTGAACTATTTTTAGCAGCTTGATACATTCTTTCACCCAAATCGCTGCCTTTTTGAATCAATTTTTCGTAGTGTTCGTCACTGAAAAAATCAATGTTTTCTATATGATCTGAGTAATAACATTTTTTTTGCGCCAAAAATGGTTTTGTAATTTTAGCAGTGTGTTTTAGTAATTCTAAATAGATTTCCAAAGCATTTTCATCACCAATATCTTTTGCTAATCTAGTTTTTACCTTTCCCAATTCAGGATTCTTTATAAAAATAATAAGATGATTAGAACTACTCATAATACTAAAAGATTATTTTATGGATCCACCCACTTCCATTTCAAATTCAGGTGATACAAAAGATAATTTTCCTTCTGAATTTTCTGCCATCAAAATCATTCCTTGAGATTCGATACCTCTAATTTTTCTAGGGGCTAAATTCAACAAAACAGATACTTTTTTACCTATCACGTCTTCAGGTTTGTAATGTTCTGCAATTCCCGAAACAACTGTTCTAACATCAATTCCTGTATCAATAGTTAATTTGAGTAATTTGTCTGCTTTTTCGACTTTTTCGGCAGTTTTTATTTCACCTACTCTAATGTCCATTTTTGTAAAATCATCAAAAGTGATGCTTTCTTTCATAGGTTCAAATATTGAATTTGTTGCTGATTTACTTGCTTGAGTTAATTTCGCAATTTGAGCATCAATTTTTTCATCCTCAATTTTAGAAAAAAGAATTTCAGGAGAATTGATTACATGACCTATTTCAAGCAAGTTTTCTTTTTCCAAGCTCGACCACTTATTTATTTCGATATTAAGAAATTTACATAATTTTTTTGCAGTAAAAGGTAAAAATGGTTCCATTATTATCGAAAGTTTGGCGGTAAGTTGCAAACTAATATTGATAATAGTTTTGACTCTATCTGGATCTGTTTTTATAAGTTTCCACGGTTCAGTATCAGCCAAATATTTATTTCCTAACCTAGCAAGGTTCATCGCTTCATTTTGTGCTTCTCTAAATTTGAACGCTTCAATGGCTTGACCTACTTTTTGAGGAATACTGGTCATCATCTCGAGCGTTTGATTATCGATATTTTCCAGCGTTTGTCTTTCAGGAACTTTTCCTTCATAATACTTATGTGTTAAAACTAAAGTTCTATTTACAAAATTCCCAAAAATATCTGCCAATTCACTATTGTTTCTTTGCTGAAAATCTTTCCAAGAAAAATCACTGTCTTTACTTTCTGGAGCAATAGAACAAAGCACATATCTTAATACATCTTCTTGGTTTTTAAACTCTTCAAGGTATTCATGTCCCCAAACTGCCCAATTTCTAGAGGTACTTAATTTTTGACCTTCTAAATTCAAAAATTCGTTAGCAGGAACATTATAGGGTAAAATATGATTGCCAAACATTTTTAACATAATTGGAAATATAATTGTATGAAAAACAATATTATCTTTTGCTAAAAAATGTACCAATTGTGTATCATCATTTTTCCAATAATCTTCCCAGTTTTTTCCATTGTCTAATGCCCATTGCTTGGTTGCTGAAATATATCCTATTGGAGCGTCAAACCATACATAAAGTACTTTACCTTTTCCACCTTCAACGGGTACAGGTACTCCCCAATCCAAATCTCTAGTCATGGCTCTAGGCTTTAACCCCCCTTCAATCCAACTCAAACACTGCCCAATTACTTGGTTTCTCCATTCTTTGGGATAATGATGCTGTTTGCCATCTAATATTCCATTTTTTATCCAATCTTTCACCCATTCTTCATGCTCATCCATGGGTAAATACCAATGTGAAGTTTCTTTAAGAATTGGAGCGCTTCCACTCAATGTAGAAATCGGATTGATTAAATCTGTTGGACTTAAATCAGAACCACATTTCTCACATTGATCCCCATAGGCATTTGAATTATGACACTTTGGACACTCACCTGTGATATATCTATCAGCCAAAAATTGATTAAATTCTTGATCGTAATATTGTTCGTTTGTTTTTTTAATAAACTTCCCTTCCTTCTCCATTTGAAGAAAATAGTCTGATGCAGTTTTCTTATGTAAATCAGAAGAAGTTCTGTGGTAAATATCAAAACTTACCCCCAGTTTTTTGAAAACTTCATCATTCATTGCATGAAAATGGTCAACAATTGCCTGAGGTGTGGTGTTGTCTTTCTTAGCTCGAATTGTTATTGCTGCTCCATGTTCGTCACTTCCGCAAACGAAAGCAACATCTTTATCATTAGAACGTAAATATCTTGCGTATATATCTGCAGGAATATAAACTCCTGCAAGGTGTCCTAAATGTAAAGGACCATTGGCATATGGAAGAGCCGCTGTAACAGTATATCTTTTGGGTTGGTTCATTTTGAATTTTCTAATGGACGGCAAATATACAGTTTTTAAAATACTTTGAGAAAGTGTTTAAATTCTATGCAACCATTTAATATATAAAATCGTCAAAAAAGGAAGGCTTAAAACAAATAAATCATATTTTTGTTTAAAAAGAAACTATTTTTTTTAAGTTTCCCCCCTTGTTAGTCTAAAAAAAATAATAATATATTCGTAATTTACTGATAAACAACATGAAAAAACTCTATTTAGTATTGATTTTATCAATATATGTAATTTCAAATTACGCACATGGTCCCGTTCAAACTTTAAGTTTCACAGAAAATAAAGGTCAGCTTCATAAAAAAGTAAAGTATCATTGTAAGCTTCATGTTGGCGACTTGTATTTGGAAAGTAATGCTTTTACATTTGATATGTATTCTGCAGAAGAGTTAGATTATTATTATAATTTATCTCACAAGAGAAAAGAAACTGAAGTTAAAGACAATGATATTTTTAATAAGCATTCTTATCAGATGTATTTTAATAATTCAAACCTCAATCCAAAAATCACTAAAGAAGGAAAAGTTGAAGGATATAAAAATTATTTCATTGGCAACGATGAATCCAAATGGGCTACAAATGTTAATTCATACACATCTATAAAATATCACAATTTATATAATAATATCGATTTAAATATTTATACCAGCATAAGCCAAGTTAAATATGACTTTATTGTAAAAAAAGGTGGTGAGGCAAATGATATTAGTATCTATTATTATGGAGTTGAATCTCTTAAAATTAACGAAAAAGGTTATTTATTAGTTAAACTTTCAAACGGAGAAGTAAAGGAGTCAAAACCTATCGCTTTTCAAAATATTAATGGCTCTCAAGTATCAGTAGAATGCAAATTTAAAATTGAAGGTAATAATGTAAGTTTTTATTTTCCCAATGGATATAATCATTCTGAAGATTTAATTATTGATCCTGTTTTGGTTTTTTCATCACTTACTGGCTCTACATCAGACAATTGGGGCTTTACAGCAACTTATGATTCCCAAGGAAATGTTTATGGAGGAGGAATTTCTTTTGCTTCTGGATACCCGACTACAGCAGGAGCTTATCAGACTACTTTTGGAGGTACAAGAGATATTGCAATTTCAAAATTCACAGCTAATGGAAACACACTTTTATATTCAACTTACGTAGGTGGGTCAGGCGCAGATGTAACACATAGTTTGGTGAATGATTCCCAAGACAATTTGATAATTATGGGATCTACTAGTTCTTCAGACTATCCAGTTTCAGCAGGTTGTTTTGATGCTACATTTAATGGTGGGGCAAATTTTACAGGATCTAATGGAGTGCCATATAATTTAGGTGCTGATGCTATTATCACAAAATTAAATCCTACTGGAACAGCTTTAATAGGATCTACATATATTGGTGGAACAGCAAACGATGGAATCAACCAAAGTATTTCAACAAATTATTCTGATGAAGCTAGAGGAGAAGTCGTAGTAGATGAATTAGATAATATATATGTTACTTGTAGTTCTCGCTCTAATGATTTCCCCACAACTTCAGGAAGTCACAGTACTACAAATTTTGGAAATCAAGATGCAGTAGTTTTTAAAATGAATCCAACTTTAACAACTTTAGACTGGTCCACCTATTTTGGAGGTAGCGGAAATGATGCCGGTTATTCAATTCGTTTGGCACCAAATGGTAATATCTATATTTGTGGAGGAACTGCAAGTAATAATATTGGAACAACGACAGGCGTTGTAAACCCTACATATGGTGGTGGCAACTATGACGGCTATATTGCATCTTTTAATGGTAATAACGGTATGCTTCTAGCAAGTACTTATCTAGGTACAGGAAGTTATGATCAATCCTTTATTTTGGAAGTAGATAGCGATGGAGATGTATATACTGTAGGACAAACCAAAGGTGTTTATCCTCAAATTAACGCTCCCTATTCTATTAACAATTCTACTCAATTTATTCACAAACTTAATGGCACTCTTACAACAACCATTTTTAGTATGTTGTTTGGAGATGGAAATAGAACAACTATTGACATTTCACTTACTGCATTTTTAGTTGATAATTGTGGTAACATTTATGCTGCAGGATGGGGAGGCGCTACAAATGATGAAGGAACAACTAACGGATTACCTATTACTGGGGATGCCATAAAATCAACAACAGATGGTAGTGATTTCTACTTTATTGTAATTGAAAGAAATGCTACAGGATTATTGTATGGGTCATATTTCGGATCAAATACCATAGCTGAACATGTTGATGGTGGAACAAGTAGGTTTGATAAAAATGGAACCATCTATCAAGCAGCATGTGCTGGATGTGGTGGAAGTCAGACATTCCCAACTACACCAGGTGTTTGGTCTACTTCAAATGGATCTTCTAATTGTAACTTAGGTGTTATTAAAATTGAATTAGATTTTCAAGGAATTAGTGCTAACGCTGTTATACCAGATGATATTATATTATGCGGGGCCCCTTTCAACGTTGATTTTGAAGGGAATAATCCTGCGCCCCCTCATGCATTTTGGGATTTTGGAGATGGAAACACATCGTTACTTACAAACCCTACTCATACTTTTGCCGACTCAGGAACCTATCAAATTATGTATGTAGCTATCGATTCTACTACATGTAACATTTCAGACACTTCTTTTTTTGATGTCACACTAATTAGACCAGAAGTATTTGATGCTCAGTTTGACATACCAACTGTTGACCCATGTGATGGAATAGATAGTTTATTGGTTAGTTTGGAATTTACTGGAACTGGAGCAGATTCACTAGTTTGGAATATGGGTAATGGGGATATTTTTTCAGATTCAATTTCTTTGGATTACTACTACACTTCTCAAGGTGTGTTTACCATCACTATGATTGCATATGACTTTGTGTGCAACAACTCAGATACAATAACGGAAATAGTAGATTACACCACTTCCTTTTCTCAGGCTAATGCCGTGGCTCCTCCTGATACTAGTTTCTGTGGCCCTCCACCTTATGATATGGATTTTACTACCAATTCAACTACGCCACACCATTTCTGGGATTTTGGTGATGGAACAGGGACTTCTACTCTCGCTAACCCTTCCTATACTTACAACAACCCTGGTAATTATGATATCATGTATGTTGCCATTGATTCTTCTACTTGTAACATTGCTGATACTGTTTACTTTAATGTCGATATTACTCAAGCAGAAGAACTAAGCGCTACTTTTGACTTACCTACAGTTGAACCCTGTTCTTCTCCAGATAGTTTATTGGTTAGTTTAGCATTTACGGGTACTGGAGCAGACTCACTTTCTTGGAATATGGGTAATGGTACTACTTTTACTGATGTGAATACCGTTGACTATTATTACACTTCTCAAGGTTCTTATGTAATCACCATGCAAGCTTGGGATTTCTACTGTAATAATTTTGCGGAAATTACTGACACTGTTGATTTTATAATCTCATATTCTGAAGCTACTGCTGATGTGCCTGAAGACATATTCTTGTGTACATCTCCTTTGAATGTTGATTTTGCTACAACGTCATCTACGCCTAATCATTTTTGGGACTTTGGTGATGGTGTAGGAACCTCTACTCAACCTAATGTTACCTATACTTATAATGCCGTTGGTGATTATACCGTAATGTATGTTGCCATTGATTCCTCTACTTGTAATATTGCAGATACGGTTTATTTTGACGTAACACTTGCGCAAGCAGAAACTTTTTCTGCTACGATAGATTTTGTTCCGCCTCCTCCTTGTGGCGGTGACAGCATGTTAGTAGAACTTGCATTTACAGGTTCTGGTGCAGATTCTTTAATATGGAATATGGGTAATGGTGATATTTTCAATGGAAACAACGTTGTTTATTACTATACCGTTCCAGGAGTTTATAACGTATCTCTTACTGCTTACGATAATCTCTGTAACAATGTAGAAACCATTTCTAATGAAGTAACTTTTGCTGGGAACGTAACCAGTGATGCTGAAGTTCCTAACGTTTTTTCTCCTAATGGTGATGGACAAAACGATATTCTAAAAATAATGAATATTGACCCTAATGCAGATTTTTCAATGAAAATCTACAACAGATGGGGAAGAATCGTGTTTGAATCCCAAAGTAACGGGCAATTCTGGGACGGAAGTAGCAGATTAGGTGGTGAAGCTAGTGCAGGAGTTTACTTCTACGAAGTGATCTATAGAGATATCTGTACTGACGAAGATAAACTCAAAACTGGATACGTCCATTTGATGAGACAATAAAATATTACATTTAATATTAATTTTTAAAAAATAAATTATTATCTTTATGCTCTTCAATTCAGCCAACTATGAAAACTACATCTTTGAAATTTAAAATTATAGCGATTTTTTCGTTATTTATTTTATCATTTAATTCATTTGCTCAAGTTACGGTCAATAACAACCAAACTGTTGCATGGTATGTCCAAAATGTTCTACTTGGTGCAAATGTCACTGTAAGCAACATTACATACAACGGGGCTGCTGCTAATGCTACAAATCCTGCAGTAACATCAGTAGGGGAGTTTACAGACCCTACTTCTTCTATAGGTTTGCCAAATGGAATGATAATGGCGACTGGTGATGCAACTCTTGCTTCTCAACCTAATTTAGGAGGGGGCTCAGGATTAGGAAATACCCTGCCAGAAACTTCTGGAAACGACCCTGATTTAAATTCAATATTAGGTAGTACAACTGCACAATTTAACAAGTGTGTAGTAGAGTTTGATTTTGTACCTTTAGGAGACACGCTTTCTTTTAGTTATGTTTTTGCTTCGGAGGAGTATGAAGAATATGTATGTTCTGAATTTAATGATGTATTTGGATTCTTTTTGTCAGGAACCAATCCTCAAGGAGGAACATACAATTCATTCAATGTAGCTCGTGTACCTTCAAATTTAAATCCTTTAACTTTTACTAACACTCCTGTTGCTATAAATACGATAAATCCTGGAGTTGCAGGTATAAATGGAACAAGTACAGAATGTAGTGCTTTAGATCCAAATTGGCAAGTTTATAGTGTATATTACACTCCAAATAATGGTTCAAGTTATGAATATGATGGTAGAACTATTACTCTTCCTGTATCAGTACCAGTAGTTTGTGGTGAAACTTATAGTATAAAACTTGCTATTGCAGATTTAGGAGATGGATTATTCGATTCTGGTGTTTTTTTAGAAGCGGGAAGTTTTGCTTCCAATGGGGTCAGTGCAGCTGAAGCAACTGCGCCAGGTGATGTAGTTTTATGTACAACTGATTTGACAATGAACTTTACAGGAGCGACAGATCCTACTTACACCCATTTTTGGAATTTTGGTGATGGAGTTGGAACTTCTACATTACAAGACCCTTCTTATACTTTTCTAGATACTGGTTATTATGAAGTCATGTATGTAGCTTCCATAGGTTCAGGAGGGTGTTCTTCATCAGACACCGTTTATTTTGACGTTACTTTGAGTTATCCAGAGGTTTTTGATGTGCAATTTAATATCCCTACTATTGACCCATGTGACGGAATTGACAGTTTGCTGGTAAGTTTGGAATTTACTGGAACAGGAGCTGATTCTATTGTTTGGAATATGGGCAACGGTGATATTTTTAATGGCACCCAGATAGATTATTACTATACTACTCAAGGTTTTTATACAATAAGCATGACGGCCTATGATTTATCTTGTGGAAATCAACAAACATTTACTGAAGATGTTGACTATACAGTATCCTTTTCATTAGCTAATGCCGTGGCTCCTCCTGATACTAGTTTCTGTGGCCCTCCACCTTATGATATGGATTTTACTACCAATTCAACTACGCCACACCATTTCTGGGATTTTGGTGATGGAACAGGGACTTCTACTCTCGCTAACCCTTCCTATACTTACAACAACCCTGGTAATTATGATATCATGTATGTTGCCATTGATTCTTCTACTTGTAACATTGCTGATACTGTTTACTTTAATGTCGATATTACTCAAGCAGAAGAACTAAGCGCTACTTTTGACTTACCTACAGTTGAACCCTGTTCTTCTCCAGATAGTTTATTGGTTAGTTTAGCATTTACGGGTACTGGAGCAGACTCACTTTCTTGGAATATGGGTAATGGTACTACTTTTACTGATGTGAATACCGTTGACTATTATTACACTTCTCAAGGTTCTTATGTAATCACCATGCAAGCTTGGGATTTCTACTGTAATAATTTTGCGGAAATTACTGACACTGTTGATTTTATAATCTCATATTCTGAAGCTACTGCTGATGTGCCTGAAGACATATTCTTGTGTACATCTCCTTTGAATGTTGATTTTGCTACAACGTCATCTACGCCTAATCATTTTTGGGACTTTGGTGATGGTGTAGGAACCTCTACTCAACCTAATGTTACCTATACTTATAATGCCGTTGGTGATTATACCGTAATGTATGTTGCCATTGATTCCTCTACTTGTAATATTGCAGATACGGTTTATTTTGACGTAACACTTGCGCAAGCAGAAACTTTTTCTGCTACGATAGATTTTGTTCCGCCTCCTCCTTGTGGCGGTGACAGCATGTTAGTAGAACTTGCATTTACAGGTTCTGGTGCAGATTCTTTAATATGGAATATGGGTAATGGTGATATTTTCAATGGAAACAACGTTGTTTATTACTATACCGTTCCAGGAGTTTATAACGTATCTCTTACTGCTTACGATAATCTCTGTAACAATGTAGAAACCATTTCTAATGAAGTAACTTTTGCTGGGAACGTAACCAGTGATGCTGAAGTTCCTAACGTTTTTTCTCCTAATGGTGATGGACAAAACGATATTCTAAAAATAATGAATATTGACCCTAATGCAGATTTTTCAATGAAAATCTACAACAGATGGGGAAGAATCGTGTTTGAATCCCAAAGTAACGGGCAATTCTGGGACGGAAGTAGCAGATTAGGTGGTGAAGCTAGTGCAGGAGTTTACTTCTACGAAGTGATCTATAGAGATATCTGTACTGACGAAGATAAACTCAAAACTGGATACGTCCATTTGATGAGAGAGTAATTTCTTTATGCTCAAGTCATATCATACAAAAGGAGAAGTTGAAGCAGGTTGTGATGAAGCAGGTAGAGGATGTTTAGCAGGGCCAGTTGTTGCTGCTGCTGTCATTTTACCCTCTAGTTTCAAAAACAACCTTCTTAATGATTCTAAAAAGCTTACTGAAAAAAAAAGGTATGAATTAAGACCGATAATAGAAAAAGAAGCAATTGCTTTTGCAATAGGTATTGTAAGTAATGAAGAAATTGATGAAATCAATATTCTAAATGCTTCTTTTCTCGCAATGCACAGAGCTTTAGATGAATTAAAAGTCACACCTTCATCCATTTTGGTAGATGGTAATCGATTTCATCAATACAACGAAATACCTCATCATTGTATCATAAAAGGAGATGGAAAATACCTCAGTATTGCAGCTGCGTCTGTTTTGGCTAAAACCTATAGAGATGATATTATGAACATGTTTCATGAAGATTTTCCTAGTTACGATTGGATCAAAAACAAAGGTTACCCTACTAAAAAACATAGAGAAAAAATCCAAGAATTGGGAACAACTGAACATCATAGAATGTCATTTCAATTACTTCCAAAGCAATTGGAGTTACCTTTTTAAATCTAATTTTTCGATAATTGATGAATAGCTAGGCTAACTAATTCTAAAAACATACTTTTGTCGACTTTAATTTTTAGATTTAAAATAAAATATGACATGAAAAATCAACTTAATTTATTTGACCTTTCTCAAAAAGTTGATTACAAAACAGAAGTTTTATCAGGGTTGACTGTTGCTCTAGCACTGGTTCCTGAAGCTGTCGCCTTTGCATTAATTGCAGGTCTTTCGCCATTGACAGGTCTTTATGCCGCTTTTGTAATGGGTCTTGTAACTGCAATTTTAGGAGGAAGACCCGGGATGATTTCTGGAGCAACTGGCGCTGTGGCTGTTGTCTTTGTGGGTTTAATAAGTACCTTAAAAATAAATAATCCTGAAATATCAATTGATGAAATAACTCAATATGTATTTATTACTGTAATTTTAGCAGGAATACTCCAATTGGTTGCTGGTTTATTAAAACTAGGCAAATTCATGAGATTAGTGCCTCATCCAGTTATTTTTGGATTTGTAAATGGATTAGCAATAATCATCTTTATGGCACAATTGGCACAGTTTACAACTGATAGCACAGACCCCAATGCACCTTGGATGAAAGGTCCACAATTGTATATCTTCCTTGGGTTGGTTGTTTTGGCAATGTTGATTATCTGGAGACTTCCCAAACTTACTAAAGTCATTCCATCTGGATTAGTGGCTATCCTTACCATTTTTGGATTGGTTTATTTCTTTCAAATAGATACAACAACAGTAGGTGATATTGCCTCTGTAAGTGGTGGCTTCCCTATTCCTTCAATACCTGACATTCCATACACTTGGGAGACTTTAGTTTTGGTATTTCCATATGCAGCAATAGTGGCAGGAGTCGGTTTGATTGAAAGTTTGCTTACATTGAATATTATTGATGAAATCACCCAAACAAGAGGGAAAGGCAATAAAGAAGCCATGGCACAAGGAACAGCTAATGTGCTTTCTGGTTTTTTACTAGGTATGGGAGGATGTGCGATGATAGGACAAAGTTTAATAAACATTTCATCAGGTTCTAGAGCTAGGTTGGCTGGTATTGTGGCTGCATTAATGTTGCTCGTATTTGTAATGTTTGGTTCGGGCATTATAGAAAAACTACCAATGGCAGCACTCACAGGATTGATGATTATGGTTTCCATTGGCACCTTTGAATGGGCAAGTCTTAAGACCTTTAATAAAATGCCTAAATCTGATATTTTTGTAATGGTAGTGGTTACTTTGGTAACAGTATTTTTACATAATCTTGCTTTGGCTGTTCTTATTGGAGTTATCATTGCTGCTCTGGTTTTTGCTTGGGACAACGCTAAAAGAATTAGAGCAAGAAAATTTATAGACGATAAAGGAGTAAAACACTATGAAATTTTTGGTCCTTTGTTTTTTGGTTCTGTTGAAGTCTTTAATGAAAAGTTTGATGTAAAAAACGACCCTAATGAAGTCATTATTGATTTTGCCGAAAGCAGAGTTGTAGATATGTCCGCTATTGAAGCCCTCAATAAATTGACAGAAAGATATAAGAATTCTGGGAAATCATTACACCTAAAACACTTGAGTGATGACTGTAGAAAACTCCTCAAAAATGCTGACAACATTATAGATATAAATGTTTTAGAAGATCCTACTTATAAAGTCTTAGTGGATGATTTGTAAATTTAAGTCTTAAAATCTAACACCTTTTAGCTTGAGATATTGAATATTCAATTTATCTTTGTACCTCAATATGTACAAACTCTTCATCCGACCTATATTATTCATTTTTGATCCAGAAAAAGTGCATCATTTTGTTTTTAGAATGATTAAACTTATGAATGCTTTACCTGGAATCGGTGCTCTCAACAAAAAAATGTTTTCGGTTGAAGACAAAAAATTAGAACGTACTCTTTTTGGACTTACATTCAAAAATCCTGTTGGTATTGCTGCTGGTTTTGATAAAAACGCTGTACTTTATAATGAATTGGAAAACTATGGTTTTGGATTTCTTGAAGTAGGAACAGCCACTCCCAAACCTCAAGTAGGAAATCCAAAAAAAAGATTGTTTAGACTTAAAAAAGACAGTGCGCTTATTAATAGAATGGGCTTTAACAACCTTGGTGCAGATGCTATTGCTCAAAATCTCAAAAACAAAAAAACAAAACTCATCATCGGGGGTAATATTGGTAAAAATACATCAACTCCTAATGAAGATGCATTGGCAGATTACATCTATAATTTTGAGGCTTTGCATGATGTTGTTGACTATTTTGTTGTGAATGTGAGTTGTCCAAACGTAAAAAACTTAAACAAACTTCAAGACACAGATTTTCTTACTGAATTACTTCTTAAACTCAAAAGTATCAATGCTCAAAAAAGCTTACAAAGACCTATTTTACTTAAAATTGCACCAGACCTAAACGAACCGCAACTGGATGAGATCATAGCATTAGTAGCCACTACTCAAATTGATGGAATTATTGCTACCAACACCACAACTTCTCGAGAAAATCTTACCACATCAAAAGAGGAAGTTGATGCGATTGGAAATGGAGGATTGAGTGGTCTTCCCCTTAAAGAAAGAAGTACCGAAGTAATTCGTTATTTAGCAACCAAAAGCAACAAGGCTTTTCCTATAATTGGAGTTGGAGGTATTCATTCTGCTGAAGATGCCTTAGAAAAAATTAAAGCAGGTGCAGATTTGGTTCAGGTTTATACTGGTTTTATTTATGAAGGACCTAAATTGGTAAAAGCCATTAATAAGACCATTTTAGAAAATTAATTTTCGGAAGTTGGTCTAATATTTTTTAGTAAATACTTTATCATTCTCACAAAACCAAATTTTATCTTTATCTAACCAAATGGGTGTTTGATTTTCAAAATCTAGAATTTTAGAAATTTCTATAGTGGTCAAATGATATCCGTATGCACTGCCATTTTCGGTGTAGAAAAGTATATTGTTGCTGATGTTCCAGACACCAATATCGGGAAGTGGAATAGTTTTATAGTAGGTTCCATAAATATCAAAAACTAAAATTCCAATATTTTTACATTGAACGTATAAAAACCCATTCATTTCAATCATTTTGATAGGTTCGAAAGATTCAATTTCTAAAATTTGTTTGAG
>CAWUIK010000012.1:0-49943 GCA_963922585.1 uncultured Flavobacteriales bacterium
GATTTTTAAATTGGGAAACTGTTAATTTGATTCAGAAAAAATTATATTCAAAAAATCCCGAAGATGCTGTTTATAACACTTGGGCACTTTTGAGTTTTCAAAAGTGGTTACAAAATTATTATTACAATTAAAAAAAGAAATTTATTAAAATGCCAAAAGTTTTAAGAATCATCAATAGATTTAATATAGGAGGGCCAACTTATAACGCTGCCTACCTTTCTAAGTATATGGCTCCAGAATTTGAAACACTTTTGGTTGGTGGACAAAAAGATGACTCTGAAGATAGTTCGGAATTTATTTTGGATAATCTTGGTCTCAAACCCATTATTATTCCTGAGATGAAGAGGGAAGTAAATTTTAAACAAGACAGGATTGCGTATCAAAAGATTAAAGAAATAATTGCAGATTTTAAACCAGATATTGTGCATACTCACGCTTCCAAAGCTGGAGCAATTGGAAGATTAGCGGCATACAATATGAAAGTGCCTTTAATATATCATACTTTCCATGGACATGTTTTTCATTCTTATTTTGGAAGTTTAAAAACTTCTATATACAAAAATGTGGAGCGATATTTAGCCAAAAAATCATCTAAAATAATTGCCATTAGTGATATTCAAAAATACGAATTAGGTTCAATTCATAAGATTTGTAATCCAGATAAAATTGAAGTTATTCCTTTAGGTTTTGATTTAGATAGATTTAGGACGAATGTTGAAGTTAAAAGAAAAGATTTTAGAAGAGAATGGAGTATAAATGAAGACACAATAGCCATTGGAATTATTGGTCGTTTGGTACCTATCAAAGATCATCATTTCTTTTTGAATGTTGTTAAAAAAATCAGCGAATTGACACAAAAGAAAGTAAAATATTTGATTGTGGGTGATGGTGAGTTGAGAACTTCTTTAGAAGAATACACTAAAGAATTAGAGTTGAATAACGTTACTTTTACTAGTTGGCAAAAAAACGTAGATATTGTAAATGCTGGTCTAGATATTATATGCCTTACTTCTAAAAATGAAGGAACTTCTGTAAGTTTGATAGAAGCACAAGCTTCAAGTAAGCCAATTGTGTCTACTAATGTTGGAGGTATTGAAAATGTTGTGATTAAAAACAAAACAGCCTTTTTATCAGAAGTAGGCGATTTGGAGACTTTTTCAAATCATTTATTATCATTAATTGAGGATGAAAATTTGAGAAATATTATGTCAAAATCAGGGGGTCATGTTTTTGAAAAGTTTCACTTTACAAGACTAGTTGAAGATATGAAAAAATTGTATTTGAATGATTTAAATTTAACTTTGTAATACAAAGTGCTTTTTATTTTAAAATTTATTTATAGATTTGCATTAAATAATTTCTTTTTATGAAAAAAATAGTATTCATTTTTAGTATTTTATCCTTATTTTTTGGAAGTTGTACTGTTAACTCACACTTAATGTTGAAAACAGACAAAGATTTTGTTTTCGATGAAATACCTGAGGAACAAAGTTTAGAATATGTAATTGACAAAGGAGATCAGTTAGATTTTAGACTTTATTCAAACGGAGGTTTTTCAGTTATTGATATGGCTTCAGGAACTGATGGTTCAGGAGGTAATGTCAATGTCATGAGACAAAGTATGGGGATATTTTATATCGTTGAGCCAACAGGAAAAGTAAGGTTGCCTATTTTAGGTGAAGTTGAAGTAGTAGGTTTGACAATTAGAAGCGCTCAAGATCTTTTAGAACAATTATATGCTGAGTTTTATGTTGAACCTTTTATTCAGCTAAATATTAGGAATAAAAGAGTAATTGTATTTCCTGGTTCTGGAAATAATGCTCAAGTAGTAACTCTCAATAACAATGCTGTTACTTTAATGGAAGTTTTGGCTCTGGTAGGAGGTATTTCTAGAGATAGTAAAGCAAGATCTATTAAAGTAATGAGGAAAATTGAAGGGAAAGAAAAAAGAGATGTTTACAAAATTGATTTGAGCACTATTGATGGTTTGAAAGATGGGAATATGATTGTACAAGCAAATGATATTATATATGTTGAACCCAATCCTAATATAGCAAGAGAAGTACTTCAAGATATAAATCCTATAGTTTCTTTGATTACGACTTCTATTCTTTTATACGCAACTATTAGAAATCTTACAAATTAATTGTAACTGTTAAATTAAATTAATGTCAGGTTTTCAGGAAAATATTGGAAAAGGAAACGAAAGTTTCGAGAGTTATAAGCAGAGGATTACTAATTTCAGTAATGATTTTGAATTTGGTGTTTTTGTATTTTTAATAAGAAAATCCCTTTGGATTTTATTTTTCTTGTTGATTATAGCTTCAGGTCTTGCTTTTATTTATCTAAGATATACTCCAAAAGTATTCAAAAGTAGTGCTGTAATACAAGTTAATGTAACTAATCAAGCAGCGGACATTCTAAATGTCAAATACGGGAGTGCAGATGGAACAGATGCGTTAAAAACAGAAGTGGAATTGATGCGGTCTCCATTAATGGTTAAGAAGGCTCTTGATAAGATGAACCTAAATGTTGGCTACTATACTAAAGGTAAAATTCTAGAAGATAATAAGTATAATAATAATTCTTTCCTGATTTTTGATATAAACATCAAAGATTCATCAGTTTTGGGCCAAAAGTTTTTTATCAATAAAACTGAAAATGGATTTTACCTTTCTGGAGAAAATGTTAAAGAAAAATTATCGCCAACTTTTAATCAAGACGAAATTGTGGAACTATCTAAGTTTAGTTTTAAATTTAGTATTATTTCATTGGCTCAATTTAATGCTGAAGTTTCTTCAGATAGAGTTTATTTTAGATTACAGTCGCCTAAGTTTTTATATCCTTTAATTAAAGATGGATTAGATATCAATGTGCTTAATCCTGGGGCAAAAACAATTGAAATAAAACTTGAAAATGAAAATCCAAAATTTGCTGCTGATTTTGTAAATACTTTAATCGATGTTTATGATTGTTATGTGCTAACAAGAAAAAGCGTGTCTTCAGATAATGTATTAGAGTTTATTAGGGTTCAAAAAGATTCAGTAGAAAATAGATTGAAGGACAATGAGAAAATGATTCAAGTTTTTCAAAAAGATAACGATCTTAAAGGAACTACAGGACTTTCATCTTCTTATTTGAGCAAATTGTCAAACCTTGAAGAAGAACTATCTAAATATGAAGTAGAAGCGAGTGTTATCAAACAAATTAACGAAGAGGTTAAGAATTTTTCAATTTCTTCAAAAATTGAAGATGTAATACCAGTTTTAATTGGTAGATCTTTTGAATCTACACTACAATCTTTAATTGTCGATTTGAAAAAAATGTTGGATGAAAGAAGGGAATTATTGAATACTGTTACTTTGGATAACAATAAGGTTGTACTTCTAGACAATCAAATCAAAATCCAAATAGAACTTATTCTTAAGGCAATTGTTGTTGTAGGTAATCAAAATAATGCTAAACTTCAATCAATAAAAGAGCAAATTAAGTTGCTTGAAGGGCAATTGTATTCGTTACCTGAAAAAGAACTTGAATTGACTAGGTTGAATAGAATTTTAACAATAAACAATAAATATTATACTATATTATTAGAAAAAGAAACTGAATATAGGCTTTCAACTGCTGGAATTACTACTTTGAATGAGGTGTTACAACCAGCAGAAATTAACATGACCCCTATTTCGCCCAATTCAAAGTTGGTTTATATAGCAACATTGTTGTTAGTTGTTTTCTTATATATAGTAACTGTTTTAGTGAAGTATATTAGACATGATAAGATTACAACACTCAATGAAATTACAAAACTTTCAAATGCCTCAATCAGCATCTTAGGAATTGTTCCTAATTACCAAAGTAAAATACCAGTTTCTCAATTAATTATCGATAAAAGCCCTAAGTCTTTGATTTCAGAGTCATTTAGAAGCATCAGAACCAATATGCAATTTCTGTCAAGTTTTGAGGGTCCAAAAACTTTAGGTATAACAAGTACTATTTCTGGAGAAGGGAAAACATTTGTGGCTTTGAATTTAGCCGGGATTATTGCTTATTCTGGAAAAAAGGTGATTGTTCTGGATTTAGATATGCGAAAGCCTAAAATTCATCTAGGTTTTAGCGTAGAAAATATGAATGGAATGTCCACTTTATTGATTGGGAAAGATAAGCTAGAAAACTGCATTAAAAAAAGTTCTCTTGAGAACTTAGATTTTATAACTGCTGGTCCTATTCCTCCTAATCCCTCCGAATTAATTTTGAATGGTAAAATATTTGAAATTATTGAAGAGTTGAAAAAATCTTATGATATGGTCATAGTTGATAATCCTCCTGTAGGATTAGTTACAGATGGTATTCCAATAATAAAGAGTGTTGATTATCCCATTTATATCTTTAGATCTGAGTATTCTAGAAAGAATTTCGTGCAAAATGTAGATAGATTGATTAACGAGAACGGAATTTCTAAACTTTCAGCTATATTGAATGGTGTAGATGCAAGGAGAAAAGGTTATGGTGGTTATTATGGTTATGGCTATGGTTATGGCTATGGTTATGGTTATGGTAATGCAACATATGGTGGATACTATACTGAAGAAACAAAAATTTCTGGATGGGAAAAAATCAAGAATATATTCAAAAGAAATAAATCATATTCTAAAGATTAAAAATTAACTTTCTAATAGGTTTAATTTAAATTTAAAATTGATTTTCGTTAAAATTATTGAGAACGACAAAAAGTTTTGTAAATTTGTCGCCTCTAATGGAAGTAGAAAAAACAAATATAGAAGGTTTATATATAATTAAACCAAAAGTTTTTGGAGATGAGAGAGGTTATTTCTTTGAATCATTTAATGATAAGAAATTTACTAAAATTACCGGACTAATAGTTGATTTTGTTCAAGATAATCAATCTAAATCTAATACAAATGTTTTAAGAGGTTTGCATTTTCAAAGCCCTCCTTTTGCTCAAGATAAACTTGTAAGAGTAGTGCAGGGAAGTGTTTTAGATGTTGTAGTAGATATTAGACCAAGATCTATCACTTATGGTGAACATTTTAAAATTAAATTAGACACAAATAAACACCATATGATGTTTGTCCCAAAAGGTATGGCACACGGTTTTTTGAGTTTGGAAGACAACACTATTTTCAGTTATAAATGTACAGATTATTATCACCCACTTTCCGAAGGATGCATTTTATGGAATGATAGTTCTTTGAATATAGATTGGAATGTATCAAATCCTATAATCTCCGAAAAAGATCAACAAGGAGAAAGTTTTAAAGATTTTAAATCACCTTTTTAATGGAGAATTCACAGTATATTTTTCTTGTCTATGCAAGTTTTTTCGTGTCGATTGTCTTTTTTAGTCTGTTTATTAATGCAATTTTTTTAAAATTTGCTACTACATTAGGAATTAGAGATAAAGAAGGGCCCATAATTAGATGGAGTAGTGTTTCTAAACCCGCTCTAGGAGGTATCTCTTTCTATATTGCCTTTCTTTTGTCAACAGCAAGTTTTTCTATGTTTTTTGACCCTAATTTGGTGTTTAAAGATTATACCGCTATTGGTTTAATGACTAGTACTGCCTTATCCTTTTTGATGGGATTAGCAGATGATGCATATGATACCAAACCTTTTTTAAAATTTGGGATTCAAATTCTTTGCGGAATTATTTTAATATTTACTGGTACTGTTATCAATCTTTTTGATAATGAATGGATGAATTACATACTCACTATTGTTTGGGTAGTTGGTATTATGAATTCTATAAACATGCTCGATAATATGGATGGAATTACTACTTCGGTGAGTTCTTGTATTATTATTATTTGTTTGATTTCATCTTCATTTCAAAATGGTTTTGAAACTTTCGAATATATGGCTATGTTGGGTATATTTGGAGCATTAGTTGGTTTTTTGTTTTTCAATTGGCACCCTTCCAAAATGTTTATGGGAGATACAGGTAGTCAGTTTTTAGGCATGTTTTTAGCCTATATCGGAATAAAGTTTCTTTGGAATGGAACATTATATTCAGGTTCTAATCAAGCAGTGCAGCAAATTGTTCAGGTTTTAATAGCTTTCATTATCCCTATTGTAGATACCACTTCGGTTGTTATCAACAGAATTTCAAGAAAACAATCTCCTTTTGTAGGCGGTAAAGATCATACAACACATCACTTATCTTACCTTGGACTTTCTGATAGTCAAGTTGGATTTACTTTTGTAGGATTAAGTGTGTTTTCCATGTTTATTTCGATTGGAATATACAGATTTATTGAAGAATGGTTTTGGTATCATTCTTTGGCTTTTATTACCTACTTTGTAATAGTTTTTGTTATTTTGTTTTCTATAACTCAAAAAAACAAAGACAAAAGAATTTGAAAACTCAAAAATTTAACATCGTTTCTATCTCTTTGGGGATTCTAATTGGTATCATTCTAATTGCTTGTATAAGCGCAACGCAATCGTCTTCTTCTACTAGTGAAGAAAAAGCGATCGTTGAAAATAACGAATCTTTCCCTTCAGATTATCAAAGCACAATCAACGAAAATTATAAAATTTACAGTTTGCCTATGCCTGAAAATGCAAATTTTGCAGGTGAAGTTGTTCCTTTAGATAATATTTTGGTAAAACAGAGTTTGGATAAGGAATTATTGAGTAATACCTACTGGCATTCAAATACCTTTTTTTATTTCAAAAGAGCTTATAGATGGTTTCCATTAATAGAAAAGATTCTAAAAGAAAATGATGTGCCGGAAGATTTCAAATATCTAGCAGTTATCGAATCGGGTTTACTTAATGTTACTTCTCCTAGTGGAGCAAAAGGATATTGGCAATTTATGCCTCAAACTGCGCCAGGTTATAATTTGGAAATTTCTAAAGACGTGGATGAAAGATATCATGTTGAAAAAGCTACTGTTGCAGCTTGTAAATATCTTAAAGAAGCACACAAAAAGTTCGATAATTGGACTTTGGCAGCGGCTTCATACAATATGGGTAAAACAGGTTTGATGAATAGACTTCAATCACAAAAAGTAAATAATTATTATGACTTACTACTCAATTCAGAAACTGCAAGGTATGTTTATAGAATTATTGCAGTAAAATACATTTTATCTAATCCCGAAAATTACGGTTTTCATGTTAGAGAAGAAGATAAATACCCTCCATTTGAAACTAAAGAAGTAACTGTTGATTCAACTATAAACAGTTTAGTAGATTTTGCTATTGCTCAAGGAACCAATTATAAAACGCTTAAAGAACTCAATCCTTGGTTGATATCGAATAGTTTGGAAAATTCCAAAACAAAAACATACACAATTTTGTTACCTAAGCCCAAAACTGGATTAGATATAGTAGCACCTGCAGATAATAAATTTGGAAATAATGAATGATTTAGAAGAAGAATTTATTGAAGTATTCGGAGCCAAAGCTCATAATCTTAAAAATATAGACATCAAAATTCCGAGGAATCAGTTGGTGGTAATTACCGGGCTTAGTGGTAGTGGGAAATCGTCACTGGCTTTTGATACGATTTATGCTGAAGGGCAAAGAAGATACATCGAGACATTTTCTGCTTATGCAAGACAATTTTTGGGAGGTTTGGCTAGACCTGATGTTGAGAGAATTACTGGTTTAAGTCCTGTGATTTCTATAGAACAAAAAACGGTAAGTAAGAATCCAAGAAGTACCGTTGGAACGATTACTGAAATTTACGACTTTTTGAGACTACTTTTTGCTAGAGTTGGTACTGCTTATTCTCCTACTACTGGCGAACCAATGATTAAATATTCTGAAAAAGAAATATTAAATCTCATTCAAGAAACGTATCAAGATAAAAGAATTATAATTTTAGCGCCTTTAGTAAGGGCTAGAAAAGGTCATTATAAAGAATTGTTTGAAAAATCTAGAAAGCAAGGTTTTTTGAAAGTGAGAGTTGATGGTGAGTTGAAAGACATCAAACCACTGATGAAACTAGATCGATACAAAACCCACGATATAGAATTGGTAATTGACAAATTGCAAGCGGATACTAAATCTATTCCAAGACTAACAAAATCTATAGAATTAGCCTTGAAAAGAGGAAAAGGTGAATTGCTCATTTTGGATTATGATACCAATGAAGCCAAACACTATTCTAGAGCTTTGATGTGTCCTTCGTCTGGGTTTTCTTTACCCGAACCAGAACCCAATCATTTTTCGTTCAATTCACCTCATGGCGCTTGCTCTAATTGTAATGGATTAGGAATGGTTAGTGAAGTGGATATCGAAAAAATTATTCCTGATGATAATTTGTCAGTGAAAAAAGGAGGAATTGCACCCTTGGGAACGTATGCTTCTAATTGGATTTTCAAACAAGTTGAAGTATTACTCAAAAGCGGTGACTGTACTTTGGACACAAAAGTAAAAGACATTCCAAAATCACTTTTGAATAAAATTCTTTACGGAACAGATGAGTTGATTAAAGTATTAGGAAATACGGGAATTTATGATGTGGTTTCAACTTTTGAAGGGGTTATCAATTTTGTCTTGAGACAAAAAGGTGACGATTCTTCCAAAAGTATTCAAAGATGGGCTGAAGGCTTTACAAATGTTGTAAAATGTCATGAATGTAATGGAAACAGACTTAAACCTGAATCATTACTTTTCAAAATTGATGGAAAATCTATTGGTGAGGTAGCTCAAATGGATTTGGATGATTTGAATTTGTGGATTCAACAAATTGACAAACAGTTTTCAAAGTCACAAAATTTAATTGCAAAAGATGTTTTGTCGGAGATTACAGATAGAACTAAATTTCTTTTAGATGTAGGTTTGGGATATCTAAACCTAAATCTCGGTTCCAAAACACTTTCTGGTGGTGAAGCGCAAAGAATTAGATTGGCAACTCAAATTGGAACAGAACTTACTGGAGTGTTATATATTTTGGACGAACCGAGCATTGGCTTGCACCAAAGAGATAATAGTAGATTAATTGCTTCTTTGAAAAATTTACGAGATATAGGCAATTCTGTTATTGTAGTAGAACACGACAGAGATATCATGCTCGAAGCTGATTACGTTATTGATATCGGTCCAGGGGCAGGAATTAATGGAGGAGAGATTGTATCTCAAGGTCATCCTCAAAATTTAAAAAACGAGCAATCTTCAACCGCTAGGTACATCACCGGAGAAGATAAAATAGAATATCTCAAAGAAAGACGAAAGGGAAATGGCAAACAACTAGTTTTGAAAGGTGTTTCTGGAAATAACCTTAAAAATATTGATGTTACTTTTCCTTTAGGTAAATTTATATGTGTGACTGGAGTTTCTGGAAGTGGAAAATCTACTTTGATAAATGAAACTTTGTACCCAATTTTGAATCAACATTTTTTTAGAAGTCTCAAAAAGCCATTAGAATACAAATCCATCAAAGGTTTGGAACATATCGATAAAGTAATTGAAATAGATCAATCGCCTATTGGACGTACGCCTAGGTCGAACCCTGCAACATACACTGGTGTTTTTACAGAAATTAGAGAATTGTTTACCAAAGTCCCAGAATCCAAAATAAGAGGATATAAATTAGGTAGGTTTTCTTTTAACGTAAAAGGTGGTAGATGTGAAGAATGCAAAGGAGGAGGTTTAAAACTGATAGAAATGAATTTTTTACCTGATGTCTATGTTCCTTGTGATACTTGTAATGGCAAAAGATACAATAGAGAAACATTGGAAGTAAGATTTAAAGGTAAGTCTATATATGATGTTTTGGAAATGCCCATTAGTGAGGCTTGTGAGTTTTTCAAATCTATTCCAAAAATTTACCAAAAACTGATTACTTTGGAACAAGTTGGTTTGGGATACATCAAGTTGGGGCAACCTAGCACTACTTTATCTGGAGGTGAAGCACAAAGAACCAAACTGGCAACCGAACTTTCAAAAACTGAAACAGGTCAAACCTTTTATATTCTTGATGAACCCACTACAGGATTGCATTTTGAAGATATAAAGATGTTGTTGGATGTGTTAAACAAACTTGTAGATAATGGTAATACTGTTTTGGTAATAGAACACAATATGGACATAATTAAAGTTGCAGACCATATAATTGACATAGGTCCTGAAGGCGGAAGAGGAGGAGGGAAATTGCTTTTCGAAGGTACGCCTGAACAATGTGTTAAAATCAAAGAGAGTTATACAGCCCAATACCTAAAAGATGAACTAAATCGTTAAAGTTTTTAGAAAGTGTTTAATTTGAAAATTAATTCAAAATCTTCGAAAGTTTCATCCTAAGTTTCATGTCAAATTTAAACTTTTATATGTTAACATTAATTCTGACGTTTTCAGTAGATTTGTAAAATAAAGTTAATTTTACATATAAATAAAACATTTAAGATATGGAAGAGGAAAGAGATAGGATTAAAGAAGCCTTCAAACATAAAGATTGGAATGAAATAAGAACAAACGACAGTTGGGCAGTATTTAAAATAATGTCTGAGTTCGTAGAAGGGTACGAAAGACTCTCTAAAATTGGACCTTGTGTTTCAATTTTTGGCTCCGCACGAACAAAACCTGATAATAAATACTATTTGTTAGCAGAAGATATCGCTTATAAGCTTACTTCCAATGGATATGGTGTAATAACTGGTGGGGGGCCTGGTATTATGGAGGCCGGTAATAAAGGAGCGGCAAAAGGAAAAGGAATTAGTGTTGGTTTAAATATTGAATTACCTTTTGAGCAACATTATAATCCTTATATAGATTCGGATAAGATGCTTAATTTCGATTATTTCTTTGTTAGAAAAGTGATGTTTGTAAAGTATGCACAAGGTTTTATTGTATTACCAGGAGGTTTTGGAACATTAGACGAACTTTTTGAGGCAATGACTTTAATTCAAACTAAGAAAACAGGAAGATTCCCCATTATTTTGGTTGGTAAATCTTTTTGGGAAGGCTTATTAGATTGGATAAAAGAAGTTGTGTTGGAAAAAGAAAACAACATCAATGAAGAAGATTTGAATTTATTTAAATTGGTTGATACAGCAGATGAAGCAGTAGATGAGATTAATAGATTCTACAAAAAATACATGCTCACTCCAAACTTCTAATACTTTTTCGTTTTAAAAACTTTTATATCTCAAAAAGTATATTTAAATTTGCTAGATGAAGTAATAAGAAATCTCTATTAAACTATCTTATTTCACTATGAAAAAAACATTACTTTTTGCGTTATTATTTTTTGCTTTTAATGTCAATGCACAGTTTCAAGAAAAAGAAATGCCTGATGTATTGACTATTGGTGCGGGTATTGGGTTTTCATCGTACCTGGGCGATTTATCTGCCCAATCTAATGCCTCACTAACTTCTAATATTCGAACTGGATATACTTTTAATTTGGAAAGAAGATTTGGAGAAGTTTTTGGTTTTCAAATAGATGGAATGTATGGTAAATTGTCTTTTAACGAAAGAAGTAATGATGTTTTGAGAAATAGAAATTTTGAAACTTCAGTGCTGCAAGTAGGGTTAAATGCTGTTTTTCATTTGGATAATGACTTAGTCATTCACAAAGAATCTCTTTTTTCTCCCTATATTTCTGCAGGATTTCATTTTTTGAAATTTGATCCTTATGGGGATTTGAAAGATGCTAATGGTGTATCTTATCAATATTGGGACAACGGAACAATTTGGAATCAGGCTCAAGGCGATACAACTTCTGGTGCTTCAAGAATTTCGAGAGATTATACCTACGAAACCCAACTTAAAGATTATTTAGAAAACTATAAGCGTTCTTCTTTTGCTGTTCCTCTGACTTTTGGTTTTAAGTGGAAGTTTACGCCTAGAATTCAAGGAAGAATTTACGCAACTTACAACATTACCTTTACAGATTGGATAGATAATGTGAGTGAAAATAGCAAAAATGATAAGTTTTTGTATGGAGGATTTTCGCTGCATTATGTCATCAAAAAAGTAGATCAGGAGAAAAAACATAGATATGACGATGTTGATTTTTCAGCCATAGCAAATTCTGATAAAGATGGTGATGGAGTTTTGGATTTGGATGATTTTTGCCAGAATACACCCAGTGGAGTTGAGGTAGATGGCAATGGATGTCCTATAGATGGCGATGGAGATGCTGTCCCAGATTATTTGGACAAAGAACCCAATACACCAAAAGGAGCAGTTGTTGATGAAGAAGGTAGAGAACTCAATGATGAATTGTTAGCAGAGAGATTAGAAGCAAGAAACAAAATGATTGAAGAGAGAAAACAATCATTTTCTGAAGATGCTTCACAAAGCAAATTGGATGAAATTTCATCTCAAATAGAAGCTTCCAAAAAAGGTAGTGGTAATGCTAATAAAATACCTGAAGATTTATTAGACGCTGACATAGATGGAAATGGAATCATCACATCCAAAGAAATTTCTAATGCAATTGATGGCTTCTTCGAAGGTTCCAATAATTTCACTGTAAAGAAACTCCACGATTTGATTGATTATTTCTTTGAGCAGTAGTCATTTTTCCTTGTTTTTATTTTTTTTAAGTTCATCATTAATATTATTGATACTTTTGAAATCGAAAATTTAATATCATGATAGTATCCATAATTGCAGCCATAGGAAAAAACAGAGAATTGGGAAAAAACAATGATTTGATATGGCATCTGCCCAAAGATATGAAGTTTTTTACGGAAACTACTCTTGGTCATTTCGTAATTATGGGAAGAAGAAATTATGATTCTATTCCCACGAAATATCGCCCTTTGAAAGAACGTACCAATGTAATCGTAACTAGACAAGATGGATTCAAAGCCGAAAATTGTGTGGTCGTGAATAGTGTGGAAGAAGGTATTGCTTTGGCTAAAATGGAAGAGGATTCGGAATGTTTTGTGATTGGTGGAGGTCAAATATATGATTATGCAATAAGAAATAATCTTGTGGATAGAATCTATCTTACGCATATCGATGAATCTTTTGAGGCAGATACTTTTTTCACAGATTTTGACACTTCAAAATGGCATCAAAAAACGATCATGACCTTTCAAAAGGATGAAAAAAACGTACACGATTTTGAAATCATTCAGTACGATAAAAAATAAATAACAATAAAAGTTTAGTTTTTCAAATTTCATTTAGTATTGCCATTCATACATATTTTTTTGGTGTGTTTAAAAATTATTGCTAATTTTAGACAACCAATGAAAATCACTTCAGTCTTTGAAGTACAAATCTTTTAGTATGAAATTAACATTAATCGTAATTAGTTTGCTTTTTTCTGGCTTTTTTATTGCTCAAACAGAGGCCTCCGGTTCAACAAATGAATCTTCAATATCAATGTCTTCTAACAAAAAAATATGGCATAGAGCAAGGATATTTTATAATTCCAATGAGCAATTAGCATTACTCGCTGCTCAAGGTGTGCCTTTGGATCATGGGAAGAAAAAAATAGGAGTTTTTATTGAATCTGATTTTTCAGAAAATGAAATCGCCATTGCAAGACTGATTGGATGTGAAGTTGAGATTTTAATTGAAAATGTAAGTCAATTTTATAAAGACCAAAATGACAAAGAAAACCAAATACCTATTGTTATAGAAAAAAATGCGAATTGTACTTCTGCTGGATTACCCACATATACAACTCCAACGAATTGGGAACTAGGTTCTATGGGTGGTTTTTACACTTATAATGAAATGTTGGCCGAGTTGGATCAAATGGCTTCATTGTATCCTAATCTTATTACTGTTAAGTCACCTATTTCAAATTTTCAAACTAGCGAGGGTAGATCAATTTTTTGGGTACGAATTTCAGATAATCCTAATGTGGACGAAAATGAGCCAGAGATTTTATACGATGCTATACACCATGCTAGAGAGCCTGCTTCTATGCAACAATTAATTTATTACATGTGGTTTTTGCTCGAAAATTATGCTACCAACGATGAAGTTAAAGCAATTGTAGATAATACAGAAATGTACTTTATCCCTGTTTTAAACCCTGATGGATATCAATTTAATTGTAATGATGAGCCCAACGGTGGTGGAATGTTTAGAAAAAACAGAAGGAATCATGGAAACGGTGACTATGGAGTAGATAACAATAGAAATTATAACTACACAGATGGTAATGGTAATGATGTTTGGGGTACAACTGGAGTAAGTTTTAATACCAACAATGATACCTATCCAGGAACTGGACCTTTCTCAGAAGTTGAAAATCAAGCGATGAAATGGTTTTGCGAAAATCATGACTTCAAATTAGCGCTCAACAATCATTCTTGGGACAACTCTCTATTGTTTCCTTTTGGATATGCCAATAATCAATTAACTCCAGATCATAATTATTATCTGGCAATTTCTTCTGAAATGACTGTTAATAATGGATTGGGAATGGTACCCAAATTAAGTTCTCTATTGTATCCTGCTTCTGGAGATTCAGATGATTGGCAATACGGTGCTGATTTGGCAACTAAACCTAAGATATTTTCATTTACACCTGAAATTGGAAATAATGGATTTTGGCCAGCGGCTTCACAAATTGAAAACATCTGCAATTCAATGGTATATACCAATCTCACTTCAGCACTTTTGATTACCAACTATGCTAAAATTTCTGATGCTTCACCACTCACTATATCACAATTGAATGATTATTTTAAGTATGATATTCTTAGATTAGGGATGCAAGATCCCGGAAACTTTACTGTGTCAATTAATCCTATTTCTGCAAATATACTCTCTGTAGGAAATGCCAATGCGCATTCGAATATGACGATTTTACAAAATGATTTAGATTCTATTTCATTTGAATTGAGTCCATCTATTCAGGCAGGTGACGAAGTGACTTATGAATTAGTTGTAGACAATGGAATGTACGAAAGAACAGTATTGGTTACAAAAATATTTGGTATTCAAACCAATGTGTTTACAGATGTTGCTAACAATACAAATAACTGGGATGTAACTCAAACATGGAATACAACAACTTCGGATTTTGTTTCACCTACCACTTCAATTACGGATTCTCCTAACGGAGATTATGGTAATAATATCAATAAAAGAATTACCCTCACTGATGAAATTGATTTATCCAATGCAGTAGCTGCATCAGTTGAATTTTATGCCAAGTGGGAAATAGAAGCAGGCTATGATTATGTTCAGTTTGAAGTTTCTACCAATGGAGGTGGTTCATGGATTCCTCAGTGTGGAAATTATACCAAATCAGGAACGCAAGATCAGGATCAAGGAAAACCTTTGTATGATGGTTTTCAAACACAATGGGTAAAAGAAACAATCAATTTGAGTGATTATTTGGGAAATAATGTTTTGTTAAGATTCAAAATTGTTTCTGATAATTGGGCTACTGAAGATGGTTTTTATTTTGATGATTTCAAAGTAAATGTTATTTTACCAGACAACAATAGCGTTCAAAATATTGATGTTGTTTTGAATGGCTATCCAAACCCGACCAATGATGTGTTCAACATTAATTATGCTATTCAAAATGTAGATGAAAATACCATTTTGAGATTGACAAATAATCTAGGACAAACCATTAGAAATTATCCATTGAGTCAAAACAAAGGAGTTTTACAAATCAACACTCAAGATTTAACAGAAGGCGTTTACTTTTACAGCATTATAAATGCTAATGGAAATGCTCCAGTTAAGAAATTTATGGTGGTGAGGTAAACTAGTTGTTTTAAGACTTTGTGAAATCTTTTCGTCATTGTGGTTTAAAAGTTTCAAGTCTTCAAGATAAAAGATTTTAAGACTTGATTTTGTACAATATCCTATTTACAAGGTCTTTGGAAAATAACTATAAATGAAAAAAATAGTGAATCCTTAGCGGTTAAAATCAAAAATGATGATTTAATCACATAGCTTTTAACCACAGAGAGCGCCAAGAATAATAAACAAAGCACACCATGAAACACGACAATTTCTAGTGTTTACCACTTTGAGCACTTTGCGGAAAAACTTTGTGTACTTTGCGGTTAAAAAAACACAAATGATGAATTTAATCACAAAGCGTTCAACCACAGATAACACCAATAAAATTCTCTTTTCTATGGAGGTGTAACTTTTTCTCTTTACATTCGTCCAATCAAAAAAGAATTGAATGCAAAGATTCCTACTGTTATTTATTGTGGTTTTTCTGAGTCAGTTAATTTGGGCTGGTGTAATTCATGGAGTAGTTTTAGATGAAAACAATGCTCCAATGCCATTTGCTAGTGTCTATGTCAAAAATTCTACTTATGGAACTTCTACGGATTTAAAAGGTACTTTTTTTCTAGAGTTAAAAAAAGGCGAATATGAAGTAGTTTTTAGTTTTGTTGGCTATAATTCCAAAACTATCAAAGTAAATGTTGGCGAACGAACCAAAACCTACCACAAAGTTGAGTTGCAACCCAATTTGAACGAACTCAATGCTGTAGAAGTAGTCTCTAATGCCAGAAATCTCGCAAAAGAAGTCATGCAAAATGCTAGGGCTCAAAGAAATTTTTATGACAATCAAATTCAAGACTTCAAGTGTAAAACATATCTAAAAACTTCATTAGAAAAAGAACTTAAAAACAAAGAGGAACTTGATTCTGTTGCTATAAAAAATGCAGAAGCATTGTCTTTGGATAATTTCTATAAAAAAGAAAAACTCAATCTAATTGAGTATATTTCTATTACATATTTCAAGAAATCTAACCAATGGAAAGAAGAGATTGATGCGTTTCACGATTTTGCAGAGATGAAAGCACCTAGTCAAAGAGGTGCTTCAGTAGGAATTTCCATAGGAGAATCTGATATTGCTCCAGTAGTGGCAGAAGCAGAAAATCCTTACATTTTATATGAAGATATGAGAAGTAGTGATTTGAACTTTTATGATAATTTGATACATTTTCCCTCATTGAGTAAGATGCCTTTACTTTCTCCATTGGCGGCAACTTCTGGTTTGAGTTATCAATTCGATTTGGAAGGTTCTTTTTATGAAAACAATGTCAAAATATACAAAATAAAGGTAAAGCCTATTTTTATTACAGATCCGCTTTTTTATGGAACTATATATATTCAAGATAGTACTTGGGCATTGCTTTCGGTAGATTTATTTGTAAATAAAGCAGCACTTAATTTTTGCAAAGAATTTCATGTCATTCAAAATTATGAGGAAATTCAAAAAAATGTGTATTTACCCACCAGAAGAGAAATGAATTATGTAATCAGTGATGGAAAACACAATGTAATCGGAAATACAAGAATTCAACACACCGATTATGAAGTAAACATTGGATTAAAAAATAGTGATTTTGACAATGAAATAAAAATATTTTCTCCTTTGGCATTCGATAGAGATACGAGTTTTTGGCAAACCAATAGACCTATAAAATTAAAAGATGCCGAGTTGAAATTCATCAACGAAACAGACAGTATTCGAGAATATTTCGAGAGTCCAGAATACCTAGCAAAGCAAGACTCTAGTTTCAATAAAATTAATTTTTGGAGTATTCTCAATGGAGTAGGGCACCGAAACAGAGTAAGAGGAACAGAATGGTACATCAGCGGAATTTTTGAGCAGATGAATTTTTTTGGAATAGGAGGTTACAGACATAAATTGCCAGGATATTTTCAAAAAGAATTTAAAAACAACCACATGGTTGAAGCAAGAGGTTTTGTAGATTATGGTTTCAATAATAAGGATGTAAAAGGTAAACTAGGAATTGGATATACCTATATGCCTCTCAAATTTATGAGAACTTTTATTGAAGTAGGTGATTATTACGATATGATTAATGATTTCGCTTCAATCCAGCAAACATTTAGTAGGAGTAATTATGTTAGAAATCTAACCTTTAGTGTGGCTCAAAAGATGGAAATCATCAATGGGCTTTATGCAGAGTTGACTTTTGCCTTTTCGGATCAAGCACCGATTAATAATTTGCAATTAGAAAATTGGTCTAATGAATTGTTTGGGACGCTTAATACGCCTGTAGATTTTGAAAGATACATTAAATCTGAGTTGCGATTGGAACTGAAATACAGATACAAACAGAAGTTTTACATCAAAAAGAACAAGAAAATCATTTTAGGTTCCAAATATCCAGAATTGAGTTTGCTATATAGAAAAGGATTACCCAATTTATTCGGTAGTGAAGTTGATTTTGATTTTTTTGAGATTATGTTGCGAGATGATAAAAATATTGCCCGTTGGGGAACGATGCGCTGGGATTTTAGAATTGGTTCTTTTTTGAATCGCAATAATTTGAGAATATTAGAACACAAATATTTTAGAGGTTCAGACAATTTCTTTTTCTCCGATCCATTGAGGAGTTTCCAGTTGCTAGGACCTACTTTAAGCACGCCCAATTCCTATTTGAAGATGAGTGGTATTCATCATTTTGAAGGCGCTTTGGCAAATAAAATTCCCTATTTCAATCGTTTGAAAGTTCATTTTGCTGCTGGAACTGGCTTTTTGTCTATTCCAGAGAACGATTTCTATCACGCAGAAGTTTTTGCTGGTTTGGAGCGCGTTTTTAGAATCAAAAAACAATTATTTAGAATCGGAGCTTATGCCGTAACCGCTGATAATTCTGTAAGCGAAGCTACTTTTACCTAAAAATTTGGCATTAGTTTTTACAATACTTTCACTAAGAAGTATGATTATTGATTAAGGCATTTGAAATAATGTTGTTTTAATTATACCTTTATAATTCTCCAATTTAATTTCTAAAAGTGTTTTTGAACTCTTAATTTTCATATTGAATGGAGGTGATAATAAATCTAAGCCACTTCTTTTTTTAATTCGAATGCTTTGGCCAGAGACAATATCTTTATTGGGTTCGAAATCTCCCAAAGGAATATGATCAGTAAAAATCACATATTTATAGTCAACTAATTTAAAAAGCAATTCCCCAACTTCTTCATTAGACAAATGCTGGAGAACTTGTCTAAGAATTATACAATCAGCCTTTGGTAATGCATCTTTTGCTATATCTAGACAAAGAAACTCTAATTTTTCATTACTGTAACTTTCTCTTAAAAAAGCAACTAATTCAGGTACAATGTCAACGCCTATATATTTTTGAGTATAATTGTATATTTGATTACCAATGTTAAAATCTCCACAACCTAAATCACAAACTATCAATTGTTTCTTGAAAGATTTTAAGAATTTAGTTAACTCTTCAATATATGGCGCTACTAATTCAGATTTGTGAGAACCTTCTCCTGAATAATAAGTCCCTTTTTTTCCGCCCCAAAGGTTCAAATTATATATTTGCGCCATTGCTTCTTTTGTTGGCCAAGGTGTTTTTTTTATGCTTTTTACTTTTTTTGAATGATTCATAAATATTTAACCCTAAAAATTAAATTTATCAAAATTAATGAAACTTATTATATCATGTTAGATATCTGTTTTATTCGTTTACAATAGAGATTTTGTTTTAAACATTTATGTGCTTTGCTTTGAAATTTAGGATTAGTAAAATAGTATTTTTATTTTTGTGAAGAAAAAAAACAATTTATAAACTAACATCTAATTATTATTAAATTTGATCAGAGCACTCGTCATAGATGATGAATTTCCAGCAAGAGAAAATCTAAAAATTTTAATCAGTGATTTTTGTGAAGGAATCGAAGTGGTTGGGACTGCTTCTAATATTTCTGAAGCCAAAAAGTTGATTCACGAAATACAACCACAAGTAATTTTCTTAGACATAAGAATGCCCTCTGGTGCAGAAGGGTTTGATTTATTAGATTCTTTCGAAACCATAGATTTTGAAGTAGTTTTTGTCACCGCATTTAAAGATTACGCCATTCAGGCATTCAAGGCAAATGCACTTGATTATGTGATGAAGCCAGTAGAGATTGAAGAGTTAATAGAAACAGCAAAAAAACTAGTTAAGAGAATTAGCCAAGAAAATGCACATCAAAACAACAAACCATTTGTAAACAATGCATTGAGTACTATTCAAAACCAAAAAGTAGAAAGAATTGCTATTTCACATCAAAAAGGAATGAAACTCATAGAAGTTTCAGACATTGTTCATCTTCAAGCAAGTAGTAATTACACAGAATTAAAATTCAAAGATGGAACTAAGTTTATGGATTCAAGAACTTTAAAAACTTATCATGAATTGTTGCCAAATAAAACTTTTATGAGAGTGCATCATTCACATATTGTGCAACTTAAAGAAATAGTTGAATATTCCACAGAAGATGGCCATTCTGTTGTTTTAAAGAATGGTGAAATGGTCCCTGTGAGTAGAGCCAATTTACCTGAATTGATGAGATATTTTAACGCTATTTAGGTAGAACAATTCTAAATAAGGTTTTAAAGCAATTTTAAAGGGAAAATTTCCAAAACTATCAAACCTTATTCTTTCTCACTTGTTATATTTGCAAACAAATTATAAAATTTATTTTAATGAGTGAAAATGGAATAACAAAGTCATCTGTGGGGAAAAAGATATTGATGGCTTTATCAGGATTTTTTCTTTTATTCTTCTTATTACAACATTTTGCAATCAATATGTTATCTGTAATAAGTGCAGAAGCCTTCAATAGTGTTTCTGATTTCATGGGGTACAATCCAGTAGTTCAATTTTTGTTGCAACCTGTATTGATTTTTGGAGTCGTTTTTCATCTTGCAATGGGAATGATTTTAGAAGTTCAAAACAACAAAGCAAGAGCATTAAAGTACAATAAATTCAATGGTGCTGCAAATTCATCTTGGATGTCAAGAAATATGATCATTACTGGAATTATGGTTTTGTTGTTTTTAGGACTTCACTTTTATGATTTTTGGTGGCACGAGATTACAGAGAAATATATTGAAGGAGGTAGCGAGTCTTTCACAAGCGGTACAAGAAATGTGGATAGGTACTATCATGAATTACAAGAGAAATTTACAGATGTGGTAAGAGTACTGATTTACTGTGTTTCATTTATTTTCTTAGCGTTACATTTGATGCACGGTTTCCAGTCTGCATTTCAATCTGTAGGTTTTAGACACAATAAATATACTCCAGTCATTAAGAAATTGGGAACACTTTACGCTATCATTGTTCCTCTAGGATTTATTTTCATTGCAATTTTTCATTACATTAAAACTTTATAATCTATCATGGCAACATTAGATTCAAAAATACCAGTAGGTCCAATTCATGAGAAATGGACAAATCATAAAAACAAAATTAATCTTGTTAACCCAGCCAACAAAAGGCATATAGATATTATAGTTGTAGGTACAGGATTGGCAGGAGGTGCTGCTGCTGCTTCTTTGGCTGAGATGGGTTACAATGTAAAAGCGTTTTGTTATCAAGATTCTCCAAGAAGAGCACACTCAATTGCTGCTCAAGGGGGAATTAACGCTGCAAAGAACTATCAAAACGATGGAGACAGCGTTTATAGACTTTTTTACGATACTGTAAAAGGAGGAGATTATAGAGCTAGAGAAGCAAATGTTCATAGATTAGCTGAAGTTTCGGCTAATATTATAGATCAGTGTGTGGCTCAAGGTGTTCCCTTCGCAAGAGATTACGGAGGATTGTTAGATAATCGTTCTTTCGGTGGAGTATTAGTTTCACGTACTTTTTATGCGAAAGGACAAACAGGTCAGCAATTACTTTTAGGAGCATACTCTGCTTTGAGCCGTCAAATCGGTAAAGGTAAAGTACAAATGCTAGGAAGACATGAAATGTTGGATTTGGTTATTGTAGATGGTAAAGCAAGAGGAATTATTGCAAGAAATTTAGTAACGGGAGAAATTGAACGACATTCTGCTCACGCTGTAGTTTTGGCTACTGGAGGTTATGGAAATGTATTTTTCCTTTCTACCAATGCTATGGGAAGTAATGTAACAGCAGCATGGAGAGCACACAAAAGAGGCGCTTTCTTTGCAAATCCTTGTTACACTCAAATTCACCCAACTTGTATCCCTAGAGCTGGAGAGCACCAATCAAAATTGACTTTGATGTCGGAGTCCTTGAGAAATGACGGAAGAATTTGGGTGCCAGCAAAATTAGAAGATGCTAAAGCAATTAGAGAAGGTAAACTAAAACCTACTCAAATAAAAGAAGAAGATAGAGATTATTACTTGGAAAGAAGATATCCAGCTTTTGGAAACTTAGTACCAAGAGACGTTGCTTCAAGAGCTGCAAAAGAAAGATGTGACGAAGGATTTGGAGTAAATGCTACTGGAGAAGCAGTTTATTTAGATTTTGAAAGTGCGATCCTTAGATATGGTAAAGAAAAAGCTTTAGTAGAAGGAATCAGTAATCCTTCTGATGCTAAAGTTAGAGAGCTAGGAAAAGCTGTTGTAGAAGCAAAATATGGAAACTTATTTCAAATGTATTACAAAATTACAGATGAAAATCCATATGAAACTCCAATGAAAATTTATCCTGCTGTTCACTATACAATGGGTGGAATTTGGGTAGATTACAATTTGATGACGACTATTCCTGGTTGCTACGCTGCAGGAGAGGCAAATTTCTCAGATCATGGGGCTAATAGATTGGGAGCTTCTGCTTTAATGCAAGGTTTGGCAGATGGTTATTTTGTACTTCCATATACAATCGGTGAATATCTTTCAAGTGAAATAAGAACTGGAAAAATTTCAACAGATTTACCTGAATTTATTGAAGCGGAGAAAAATGTAAAAGACCAAATCGATAAGTTAATGAACATCAAAGGAACTAAAACTGTGGATCATTTCCACAAAAGATTAGGTAAAGTGATGTGGGATAAAGTAGGTATGGCAAGGAATGAAAAAGGGCTAAAAGAAGCGATGGCTGAAATCAGAGCAATTAGAGAAGAGTTTTGGAGTGATGTAAGAATTCCAGGAACTGCTAATGGGTTGAATCCAGAATTAGAAAAAGCGGGTAGAGTAGCAGATTTCTTAGAATTAGGAGAGTTGTTCGCTAAAGATGCTTTAGACAGAAATGAGTCTTGTGGAGGTCACTTTAGAGAAGAATCAGTAGAGTTGGATGGTGAGCAAAAAGGTGAAGCAAAAAGAGATGATGTGAATTTTGCTCATGTTTCTGCTTGGGAATGGACAGGAGATCCTGCTACTTCGGTAAAACATAAAGAAGAATTGGTTTACGAAAATATTAAAATGGTTCAGAGATCGTATAAGTAATGAGTATTTAGTTGTTAGTCGTCAGTGATTAGCGGATTGTAGTTAGAAAGGAAATGGGAAAAGTAAATTCATATAAAGAACTAATTGTTTGGCAAAAGTTAATTGATTTGGTTGTGCATATTTATGAGTTATTAAAATTATTTCCAGAAAATGAAAAATTTGCATTATCACAACAAATAAAAAAAAGTTCAATTTCTATACCCTCAAATATTGCGGAAGGCTGGGGAAGAAAAACAGAAAAAAGTTTTGACTATTTTTTATCTGTAACAAGAGGTTCTTTATATGAATTACAAACACAAGTACTAATTGCAGCAAAGTTGAATTACATTTCAATGGATGATAGTACTGATATTGATAATAAAATTGACGAAATTGGTAAAATGACAAACGCTTTAATGAAAAAATTAAAAACAAATAGTTAATGGCTTTTAGTTGCATCGAAGTACTAACCACTAATAACTGAGTGCTAACCACTAATAACTAATAGCTAAAGACAAAAAAAAGATAAAAAAAATGGCTGAGAAATTAATAAATATCAATCTTAAGATTTGGCGTCAGCAAAATGGTCAATCTCAAGGAAAAATGGTTGATTACCAATTGAAAGGTGTTTCTACTGATTCATCATTTTTGGATATGTTGGACATGCTTAATGAAGAATTGGTTACAAAAGGAGAAGAACCAGTTGCTTTCGATCACGATTGTCGTGAAGGAATATGTGGTATGTGTTCTTTATATATAAATGGTGAAGCGCACGGACCAGATAGAGGTGTTACTACATGTCAGTTACACATGAGAATGTTTAAAGATGGTGAAACAATAACTATAGAACCATTTAGAGCAAACGCTTTTCCAGTAGTGAAAGACTTGGTTGTTGATAGAAGTGCCTTTGATAGAATCATGCAAAAAGGTGGTTTTGTAAGTGTGAACACTTCTGGAAATACTCAAGATGCAAATGCAATTCCAATTCCCAAAGCTGATGCTGACAAAGCTTTTGATGCAGCTACTTGTATTGGTTGTGGTGCTTGTGTAGCGACTTGTAAAAATGCTTCTGCTATGCTATTCGTATCTGCAAAAGTTTCTCAATTAGCATTGTTACCTCAAGGAAAAGTAGAAGCCAAAGAACGTGTTTTGAATATGGTGAACCAAATGGATTTAGAAGGTTTTGGAAACTGTACCAACACAGGTGCTTGCGAAGTTGAATGTCCAAAAGGAATTTCTTTGGATAACATCGCTAGAATGAATAGAGAATACCTTAAAGCTTCTATAACATCAGAGTAAATAATATTTTGAATTCAAATTAAAGAAATCGGACACCTTATAATAGGTTCCGATTTTTTTTGTTTCTTTATTTTTATTATTAATTATTGAGAATAATTTTATTATTTCTATTCTTCCATTCAGTTTTTGAATATTGAAGTTGCTCAGGATGACTGCTAGATCTTGTAGAGATTGGATGTAATATCCTTTCTATATTTTCTCCTAAATATACTGTTTTACCTTTTGGAACTCTGATTAGTATTTCAATTTTTTGGCCTCTATATTTTTCATTTTTTCCAATAGTCATAAACGGGTCCAAAAATAATTTTGAATCTTTAAGTTCATAGTTATATTCAATTAATTCTGAGTTCATAATGGCTTCTTTTTGGTTCAATCCTCTACTACTTTTTTGAATTTCGACATTAAAAACGGTATCATTTTCATTCTCAATAATGATAAGTTTAGGATATCCAAGGAAAATATTATCATTTCTCACATCAATTAAGTCAGAAAGATTGTGATTTTCTGTTTGAATTAAGTTATTGGAGAAGATAACATCTTCATTCACATATATCTCTAAAGTTTCTGTATTTGGATTAATTTCTAAATCGTTTGTAACAATTGCTTTTTCTTTGAATTCTAAACCTAATAAAATACTAGTAAAAGAAAGAATGCTCAAACTAAAAATCCATAACACAGTTAGTGAAATTGTAATGTATTTGATTTTGGTTTTAATATTTAAAAGAAGTCTAATACCCAAATATATTAGAGAAATAATAGGGATAAATAGAATTAATATTATCGAAATGAATGAGATATTACTTTGAAAGGAAGAGTTGTACAATATATCCATTCCTTCAGAAAGATTTAAAGTTTGGCGTTCCCCCCAAAATGATACTATCCCTCCATCACCTATAAAAACACCTATCAAAACTGTTAGTGCAAAAATTCCTAGTAGAAGAAAACCAATACCAATTATTTTTGAAAATGCTTTAAAAAACTTAGAAGTTGATTGAATTCCTCTTTCAAAAGCGCTGTTGAGTGTTTTGCCAAATTTTTGTTTTACTTCACCGTTTTCAAATTCCTTTTTAAGATCTTTTGCAGAATCTTTTATCGTGTTAATATTAATAGGTTTGCCTTTCATTCTCAACTTTTCATTTGTTGTTTTTGCTTCTGGAATTACTAATAATAAAATAATATATATAATAAATCCAGAAAGGCCTGCTATAAACATGATTACAAAAATAATTCTGATTATTAAGGGGTCAATTCCAATATATGCAGCAATACCACTTCAAACACCACCAATTTGAGCGTTGTCTTTATCTCTGTATAATCTTTTTTGAGTTTCTTCTTTCTCAAAATTTGCATTTTCAAAGTTAGAATCATCATTGAATGATTCCTCATTCATATAATCTTCTGGATTACCCATAATACTGATTATATCTTGGACGTCTTCATAAGTGATTACTTCTTTTGAATTTGTATTTTTAGTTTGAAATAATTCTGCAATTCTAGATTCAATATCACGCATAATTTCGACTCTTTCTTCTTCATTGCTAAAGTTTTTTTCTATTGCAAAAAGATAATTTTGAAGTTTAGAGTAGGCATCTTCTTCAATATGGAAAACAATTCCAGATATATTTATGTTGACTGTTTTTTTCATTTTATGTAGTATTATTTATTTGCTATTTTATTTACTGCTTGTCTCAATTCATCCCATGTTGAGGAAAGTTCTATTAAAAATGTTTTACCATTTTCAGTAAGTTTATAATACTTTCTTGGAGGGCCAGATGTTGATTCTTCCCATCTATAGGAGAGAATTCCTTCATTTTTTAATCTTGTTAGCAAAGGGTATAATGTTCCTTCTACAACGATGAGTTTTGCACTTTTTAATTGGTCAATAATTTCTGAAGGGTAGGCTTCGCCTTTATCTAATATCGACAAAATGCAATACTCAAGTATGCCCTTCCTCATTTGAGCTTTTGTGTTTTCAATTTTCATAAATCCGATCTATTAAACATTTATATAGAACTATATTATGCAAATATATATATTAAAAATGGTACTATGCAAAACATAATACTAAAATATTTTTCAATATTTGTTTAAAACTCAGGAATACAGGGTTTTAAAATTTTGATTATCTTTTAAAAAAGTAAAGTTTAACTAAAATATTTTAGTAAATCATCCTTTCTTGAGGCCGAAACATCTACATAAGAACCATCTAACATTTCAATTTGACCACCTTTTCCTTTTTTGTAACTTTTGATATAATTTGTATTCACAATATGAGACCTATGAACTCTCAAAAAAGTATCTTCATTAAGACTGTCTTCATAAAATTTCAATGTTCTACAAATTACTTTTTTGGTTTTATCTTTAAGATAGAAATTTGTAAAATTATCATTGGCTTCCAACCTAATTATTTGATCTATATCTACAACATCAAATCCTTCTAAGGTTGGAAGGACCACTTTTTTATTAGAATTTTGTTTGAGGTTTTCTAACAGTACTTTAGTTTGAATTTGAATATTCTCTGACGTTTCCCTTTCAATCTCCTGAACTATTTTATTAACTGCGATTTCTAATTCTTCAATATCTATTGGCTTTAAAATATAATAACTAGCACTATAATTCAGAGCTTTGATAGCATAATTGCTATATGCAGTTACAAAAATCACCTTGAATTGAATATTTTGAATTCTTTCTAATAAATCAAATGCGTTTCCAAAAGGCATTTCAACATCTAGGAAAATAAGTTGAGGTTGATGTTTTTCTATTGCTTTTTGTCCCTCTACAATGTTTTCACATTCTTCAATAACAGCAACTTGAGGACAATATTTTTGCAGATAATTTCCCAAAGTAACGCGACTTCTTTCCTCGTCTTCAATTATTATAGTTTGTATTTTTTTCAATTGAAAGTATTTATTTTAAGTGTAAATATAGTTAGAAATAGGAAATCAGAAACAGGAAATCTGAGATATGAAATTTAAATACACGCTAGACACTTGATTTTTAAATTTGCTTTAATTGTGTCTATCTAAACAAATTGAAAAAGTCTTAAAGTCTTTTGTCTTATACAAAACCAAAAAACCAAGAACTATTCAACCAATCAACTTAAAAATTGTATTTTTGCCGAATATATGGGAAAAGATAAACTTAGAAAATTTAACGCTGTACATGAATTCAAAAACGTAGTAGAACCCGCTACCCAAGAAGCCATGTCGGATGTTCCATACCCGCTCAAAGGAAATTGGAGTAAAGAATTATTTGGAAATTATTTGCCGATAATTTTGGAACTAGGTTGTGGTAAAGGTGAATACACACTCGGTTTAGCAAGAAAATATAAAGATTATAATTTTATTGGCGTTGATATCAAAGGTGCAAGAATTTGGAAAGGTGCCAAAACAGCACTTGAAGAGGAGTTAAATAATGTTGCTTTTTTGAGAACAAAAGTAGATTTTATAGATAAATTTTTTGAAAAAGGTGAAGTAACCGAAATTTGGCTCACATTTAGCGATCCTCAACCCAGAAGGCCTAGAAAAAGACTCACTTCTCCTTTGTTTATCGATAGATATCGAAAAATTTTGAGTCCCAAAGGAATTATCAATATCAAAACGGATAGTGATTTACTTTTTGGTTATACATTAGATCAAATAGATGAAAATAATTATCCGCTCTTACTTAAATCTTGGGATGTTTATGGTGAGTTGATTCACCAAACAACGCCTGATGTTGTCTATAAAATGGGAATAAGAACCTACTATGAATCTAAATGGTTGGCTCAGAATATTACAACCAAATACGCTCAATTTCAAATTGAATGAAAATTTGAATCTTAATTGCGTAAATTGATTTATCTTTTATAAAATTTGAGTATAAGTTATTTAACAATGAGTCATAACCGTAAAATAACCTATCTTTTATATTCATTTTACTTTTTACAAAATGATTTTTGTAAATTCGCCCTATTAAAATTGAAAAAAAACATTTAAAAATGACAAAAATAAAATTTGGAACTGACGGTTGGAGAGCAATTATAGCGGATGAATATACTGTAGAAAATGTAGCAAGAGTTTCTATTGCTACAGCTAATTGGGTGAAAGAAAATTTTGAGAACCCAAAAGTAGTTATTGGTCACGATTGTAGATTTGCTGGAGAACTTTTTGCTGAAACAGCATGTAAAGTATTTACTTCTTATGGTGTGAAAGTAATTATTGCAAAAGGTTTTGTAAGTACTCCTATGGTTTCTTTGGCAACAGTTAAAGAAAAAGCAAGTCTAGGTGTTGTAATTACTGCCAGCCATAATCCACCTTCATACAATGGCTACAAGTTGAAAGGAAGTTTTGGAGGGCCTTTAAGTCCAGATGATGTTCAAGTAATTGAGGATATGATTCCAGAAAAAAATCATATTGACCATAAAGGAATGTCTATGGATGATTTAGTTGCTTCTGGTTTGGTTGAATATCAAGATTTAGAAACAAAATACATTCAGCAAATCGAAGCCAATTTTGATTTAGAATTGATAAGAAAATCAGGATTAAAATTTGCTTTTGATGCTATGTATGGGGCTGGACAAAATGTTATGAGTAGAATACTTCCAGAATGCGAATTGTTACATTGTGAGCACAATCCATCTTTTTATGGACAAGCACCAGAACCTATTGCAAAGAATTTAGTAGAATTTTCGGAGTTAATCAAAAGTAGAGGAGGGGAGATTGCTGCTGGTTTGGCAATAGATGGTGATGCTGATAGAATCGGATTGTTCAATTCCAAAGGTGAGTTTGTAGATTCTCACCATATTATGTTGCTTTTGATGAACTATTTGCACAAAGTAAAAGGACTTACAGGAAAAATTGTTGTAGCTGCGAGTACTACACCAAGAGTTGAAAGATTAGCCAAAATGTGGGGACTAGATTTCGACATGGTGAAAATTGGATTTAAATACATCGCAGGTCAGATGATTACCGAAAATGTGTTGGTAGGAGGTGAAGAAAGTGGTGGAATCGCGGTTTCTTCTCATATTCCAGAAAGAGATGGTATTTGGATGGGACTTATTTTGTTTGAATACATGGCAAAATCTGGCAAAACGCTTGAAGCGTTGGTTGAGGAAATTTACAGTTTAGTGGGAGAATTCAAATACTGGAGAGACGATTTACATTTGGCAGAATCTGTTAAACAAGAAATTATCGTAAAATTGAACCAAGGCGTTTACAAAAACTTTGGAAAATACGAAATTCAAAAAATAGAAACCATAGATGGATTCAAATTTATCTTGAATGATGACGAATGGTTGATGATAAGACCATCTGGTACCGAGCCTGTTTTAAGAGCCTACGCAGAGTCAAAAGATTTGGAAGGTGCGAAGTCCATTTTAAAAGCAGTAAAAGAAACCCTCGGAATCGCATAGCAATAGAAATATTAACTATTTTTGCACTCAAATTAATCAACTACGAACTTCGAACTACAAACAACGAACTAGTAAATAGAGAGGTGGCCGTCCCGATGGCTATCGGGAGGCTGAAGATGATAATGTTTAAAGGTTTTTGAAATAAAATAGAGAGGTGGCCGAGTGGCTGAAGGCGCACGCTTGGAAAGCGTGTATACGGCAACGTATCGAGGGTTCGAATCCCTTCCTCTCTACTTTTGATTACTTTCAATCGCTTTTCTCACGCTACCTTTTTCTTTGAGGAGTTGATTGGCGCTATCATAATCGATATTTAGGGCTTCCATCACCATTTTGGTGCCTCTATCCACTAGTTTGTTGTTGCTTAATTGCATGTCCACCATTCTATTTCCTTTTACTCTTCCCAGTTGAATCATCACGCTGGTGGAAATCATGTTGAGAATCAATTTTTGAGCAGTTCCAGATTTCATTCGTGTACTTCCAGTTACAAACTCAGGACCAACTTCTGCCACAATTCCATGTTTGGGTACGATAGCTAAAGGACTTCCTGGATTGCACGTAATGCCTCCAGTTAAAATATTTTTGGAGTTGCAAATTTCCAAAGCACCCAAAACATAAGGTGTTGTTCCCGAAGCTGCAATTCCAATTACTGTGTCCAATTCATTCACATTGTGTTCTGATAAATCTTTCCAACCTTCATTCACGCTGTCTTCTGCAAACTCTACTGCTTTTCTGATGGCTTCATCACCTCCAGCTATAATTCCAATTACCATTCCATGAGGCACTCCAAATGTTGGCGGACATTCAGAAGCATCTACAACTCCCAATCTTCCACTGGTTCCTGCTCCCAAATAAAACAATCTGCCTCCTTTTTTCATTCTCACTACAATTTCATCTACCAATTTTTCAATCTCAGGAATCACATTGGTAATGGCATGAGCCACTTTTTGGTCTTCGTTATTGATGTTGGTAAGCAATTCTTGAGTGGACATTTTTTCTAAATGGTCATATAAAGAAGAGGATTCTGTAATTTTTTGCATAGTGAAATATTTATTATAAATCGAAATTACCACATTTATCATTCTGTTTTGTTTGACAATTAAAAATTTATAATGTAATTTTCCACAAAAAAATAATATTGATAATAGATAAAAATAAAATCTTAGAAATTAGTTCACTACTTAGAGGTGAATTGCCTGGTTTAAAGGCGCATCAGTTGATGGCTCCATATCAAAGAAAAACTGCTAAAGATGTATTAGAAGAAGAATTAAATCATCGCCTTTCATCTACTTTGATGTTGCTATATCCTAGAAATAATGAGTGGTTTTTTGCTTTGATGAAAAGACCAGATTATGATGGTGTGCATGGTGGTCAAGTTAGTTTTCCTGGAGGAAAAAGAGAACCTAATGAAACTCCTGAAATTAATGCTTTGAGAGAAACAGAAGAAGAAATAGGGATTTCAAGAAATGAGGTTAAAATTTTGGGAAAACTTACAGACGTGTATATACCACCAAGTAAAATGTTGGTGAACCCATTTGTAGGTATGCTAGAAAATGAGCCAATTTTTTATCCAGACAGCAGAGAAGTTGAAAAAGTTTTGGAAGTTCCCTTGATAGATTTATACAAAGAAGAAGTCATTAAAAGAAAAAAAATAACTGTTGGTAAACACGAAAAACAACCTTTTGTTATAGAAGTGCCTTGTTATGAACTTAACCTACACACTGTTTGGGGTGCAACTGCGTTAATGCTTTGTGAGTTTATGATGCTGACTACTGATACATTTAGAAAGTAGTATAATTAATAATTTAATTTATTATTTCGAATTAGTTTTTGTATTTTCAAATAAATTAATTTAACCCGATAACTAAATCTTATCTTTTTTCGCTTTTTTAAGCGTAAACGAAAAAGTTGAACCTTCTCCCAAAGTACTTCTTACACTAATCATTTGGTCGTGTGCTTCCAATATGTGTTTGGCAATAGCAAGTCCCAATCCTGTTCCTCCATCATTTCTAGAACGGCTTTTATCTACTCTGTAGAACCTTTCGAAAAGCCTGTCCAAATGCTCTTTTGCAATTCCTATTCCGTCATCAGAAACCTCGATAAGAATATGTTCCTCAAAGTCAAAAAATCTAACCTTAATTTTACCATTTTCTTTACCATAATTGATGGCATTGTTGATAAGATTGGTAAATACCTGTCCAATTTTATCTCTATCACACATCACAAAAATGGGTTCGATATTTTTTTTGTCTAAAATGAGTTTAATGTTTCTTTCTTTTGCTTTCAGTTCAAAAGATTCAATAATTTCATCTGCAATATCTACAATATCAACTTTTTTGAGATTCAGTTTGATTCTTTCGGATTCTAATTTCGTGATAGCATCCAAATCCTCCAAAATATTGGTCATTCTATCTACGCCTTTAGAGGCTCTTTCCAAAAATTTCCTATTGATATTTTCGTCTTCTAATCCACCTTCCAAAAGTGTGAGAATATAACCTTGAATACTAAAGACAGGCGTACGTAATTCATGTGCTAAATTCCCTATGAATTCTCTTCTAAATGCTTCTTGCTCTTTCAGTTTGTTGATTTCTGCCTTTCTACTCGATACCCAAGACATTACTTCTTTTTCAGTAGCGCCCAACACATCTTCATTCATGTTTAATTTGAAATCTCCTTTGTTGATTTTGAAAGAATGTATTGTTCTGTAAAGTACTTTTATTTTATCTGTAATCATCTTTTTAAGCAAAGTGTAAATGATGAAATAGCCAGATATTCCTATGATTATAAATTGTAAAAGAAGAACCAAGAAATGAATTTCCAAACCAAATGCTAAATTGACTATTACTTCTGCCAGAATTGAAAAAAATCCAACGGCAAAAGCCAGAAAAATAGAAAACTGTTTAGGTGTTTTGAAAAGCATGCGGCAAAGTTATTCATTCAATAGAGATTACTTTCTAAATTCTAAATGAATTTTATGTAAAATATTTTTTTGTGAGTTTTTAGCAACTTTATACTTTTTGAAACCCTTATTTTTGCATCAAAATTATTGAGAATGATAAAATACAATCCTAAACATTGGATTTCCCAAATATTTCATATTGCCAAAAGTGATACACTAAAAATCTTATGGAAAGAGTTGCTTATTTTAGCAGTGATTACAGCAGTAATTACCTATATCGAAACGAACTACTTTAAAAATATTTTGTTTTTAAAAGAAATGATAGCGGTCTATTCGCTGATTGGGTTTGTATTATCCTTGTTACTCGTTTTTAGAACCAACACGGCTTATGATAGATGGTGGGAAGGAAGAAAAAAGTGGGGTGAATTGGTCAATAATTCTAGGAACTTGGCCATTAAAATTAGTGCTTTAACTGAAAATAAAAAACGAAAGCAATTTTTTAACCTAGCCATTAGAAATTATGCGCACACACTCAAAAACCATTTGAGAGACGTATCTGCAATTTCTGATGTTATCTTAGAAGAAGAAAAAAAAGAAGTATTTTCCAAAGCATCACATCCTCCAAGTTTTTTTGCAATGGAAATGTACAAAGAATTGCAATTAATGCAAAAAGAAGGTGAAATAACTCAAGAACAGTTTTTGGCTTTAGACCAAAACATTAATGCATTAACTGATATAACTGGGGCTTGTGAGAGGATAAAAAACACTCCTATTCCCTATTCCTACAGTTTGTTTTTGAAAAAATTTGTGTTCATATACGTTACTACATTGCCCATTGCTTTTGTTCCCACATTTGGATACGGAACTGTCTTAATTGCAGTTTTTATCTTTTATGTTTTGGTAAGTATAGAGATTTTGGCAGAAGAAATCGAAGATCCATTTGGCTCAGATGATAACGATTTACCTACAGATGATTTGTGTATGAAAATTGAAAAGAACGTTGCTGATATTTTGGAGGGGTGATATTAATTATCCTAAAATTTGTTGTTGGTGTTTTTGAGCCATTTCAAATGAACAATCAGGATTGCCTTTGATGAGTCTTTTTCTTCTTTTTGCAATAAAATCATAAACAAAATCTCTTAAAAATCTTGGAATGAATTTGAAAATATACAAAATAGGGTAGGCTCCTTTCAGAGATTTTGAGATTTGCAATACCGCATTAGATTTAGAAAAAACGCGATTATTTTCTATATATATAAGTGTTTCCTTTGGGTCGTGTAAAATGTTTTTATCTTGAATCAAGGCTTTTCCTTTTTTGGAATCGCTTGCCACTACAAAGATGTCTTTTTTGGTGTTTTTTCTCAAAATAAACAAAACACTTTTGTTGCAAAAAGCACAATCACCATCAAATATGACAATCTTATTGATCATTTTTAATGATTTTTTTCACAACAAATTCATTTCTGGAAGCCAATTGAATTAAGTAAATTCCATTTTCAAAATTAGATAAATCAATTTGAAGTCTATAATTTCCATTTTGAATCAATTTTCCAAAACAATCATAAATGTCATAAGTTTCAAAATCAAAATCAGTAGCAATATTTAATATGCCATTCGTAGGGTTGGGAAATAAAAGTATTTCTACATTTTCTTCTATTTTTTCTATGTTACTAGATGTGTCTAAGGTGCCATAAAATATTGATAAACCTCCTCTTTCATTACCTACAATCAAATCAACTATGCCATCATTATTCAAATCACCAAAAGTAGGAGAAGCGTTAGTGCCTGCATGTACATTTTTTGCTAAAGTATCCCATTGTGTGAAATTACCGCCCAAATTCCCATCTAAATCTGTGTAATGAATTATGTATCCATTTTGTGAACCTACAAACAATTGTGTTTCGTTCAAATCATTTTCAAAAATAAAAGGAGTGCTATTCCCCACCGTAGTCCACCATTCACTTACATCTACATTTCCAAGTGTTTCACTTTCCAATCTGAAATCTGGTGATAAAGAAGTTCCTATGTTTTGATAATAATTTAGATTACCATTCTCTTCACCTACAATAAGATCCAATTTTCCATCTTTGTCTATGTCGTATAAAATGGGTTTTGCAGAATAACCTACATCAATTGTTGTCCCATTGTCATCAGAAAGATTTGTAGTAGTTAAAGTTAAACTCATGCTGTTTAAAGAACTTGATGAATTTGAAAAAACATGAAGTCTTCCATTATAGTCGCCAATAATCATATCTATATCTCCATCATCATCTATATCTCCAAAAGTAGGAATGATACCTTGGGGGAAACCCAAAGATGAAATATTTGCAAAATCATCTGTCACAAAAGTAAAATGAGGAACATTGTTAGTCCCGGTATTTTCATATAAAGTAATTTTAGATAAATAGTTGTTGGTGAATGAAGTTCCAAAATAACCAAAATTTCCGACAAACAAATCTAAGCGTCCATCACCGTTGTAGTCAAATAGAACAGGATAAGCATTTTTTCCCACTTCAATCATCTCGTCTTGAAGCCAGTTTTTTTGTATATGAGCAAAAACAGGATCAGAATTTGTTCCGAAATTTTTATAAAACCATGAACTATTATGATTTTCCGTTCCATTGGCATTATTTGTTGAAAAAATTAAATCTTTGATGCCATCATTGTCAATATCTTCACTAAAACTAGCAGGAAATGTATAAATATCTACAGGAAGTGTTCCGTCTGGAAATGCCGTGTCTTGAGAAGTCATAGATGTATTCATATTCACACCTTTGTTGTCATTATATAGCGCAACAATATTATTAAATGAAACATCTCCTAAAAGTAAATCTTTTACTCCATCATCATTTAAGTCAAGTGAAAGTACCGTAGAACCAGCGTGTTTAAGACCTTTAGGATTGGCTACATTGGTGCCGCATGTGTCGAGTAAAATACAAGCATTAGTAGATACACCTGTTTCCAAAAAATGTCCCCAGCACATATTCGCTACTTCATATTTTAATGAGTCGCATCCGTATCCTAATTCTATAGACATATTTTGATGAAACTCAATTCTGTCTCCTAATATACTGAAAGTAAGCACATCCAAATCGCCATCACCATCCACATCGTTGATGTCTGGTATGTCAACTTTACTTACATAAAGGTTGGCAACAGTTCCACCAAACAAAGAAGAATATACATAAGGATCAGAAACATATTCAAAACCTAGAACACCATTGCTAGAAATGTTTTTCCAAACTCCAATACCACCAGAAACATAAGCAAAAATGTCTTTTTTTCCATCACAATTATAATCTCTTAATAGAGCCCAATATTCAAGTTTGGGAAATTGAGACTCATATTCAGGAGCATATTTCCATTGATTTTCAGAATCATTCCAAACAAAAGTAAGGATTGTATTTCCAGTTCTATCAAAAATAAATAAATCTTCATGTACGTCATCATTAAGGTTTATTTTCGAAACCTGAATGGAGTTTAGACCTCCCACCCAAGGAAATTGTAATTCAGCACTATTTTGAGTTACTTTAATACTATTTTTACGCTCAAAATAATATTTTCCACCTACTTGAGGATAGATAAATATGGGTAATAGAAATAAAAAAGTGAAAAATATTTTTTTTAAATCATTCATATAGATTGTCTGTTAAACCTTACTAAAATTAAAGGAATTGATACAAATATACTAAGAATATTGTGACGAATCAAAAAACAGATTTTTTTTTGAGTAAAATAATTGTTGTTTATAAAGAATTGAAATTCTATATTTGCAGCCCGAAATTTTTTTTAAAATAAATTAAACAATATATAAATGCGTAATAGAAGTGCAATTTGGGTTTTCACAATACTTTTGACATTGGCATGTTTGTACCAATTGTCTTTATCATGGGTAACTGGTGGATTAGAGGCAGATGCAGTAAGTCATTCTGAAGCAAAGTTGGAAGAGATTAAAGAAAATCTTGACAATACTGTAATTTTAGGAAGAGATACTATTTTTGTGAATGGTGATAATCTTACACCAAAGCAAGAAATGGATATCAAATCTTATTACGAAGCTCAGTTTTTGTCTGATCATGCTGACGATGTAGTTTATCCAGTTTTGGGATTAACTTACCAAAAATGTAAAAATCAACAGTTAACTAAAGGTCTGGATTTACAAGGAGGAATGAGTGTAACACTTGAAATCTCTATTCCTGATTTAGTGAAAAATAAAGCTGGAGATTCCAAAACACCTCAATTTACTGAAACATTCAATACTGCTTTAAACAATTATAAAGCGGGTAAAGGAGATGATTTCATCGAATTGTTTTTCCAAGCATACAATGAAGGTCCTTACAAAAACGAAAGAATGAAATTCTTTGCTGTTGCTTCTGCAGCATCAGGTGAGTTTAAAATGGACATGTCTCAGGACGAAGTAAAAGAAAAATTGCAAAAATTAGCAGAGTCTTCTATTTCTGCTGCTGAAACTGTTATCGAGCAACGTGTAAATAGATTTGGGTTAGGTCAAATCATTATCCAAACTGAACCTTTGACTGGTCGTTTACACATCGAGATTCCAGGTGCAAAAGATAAAGAGCGTATAAGAAAAATGTTACAGTCTCAAGCAAAATTAGAGTTTTGGGATGGATATGATAAAGATTTAAGTAGCGCGTTCAATGAAATTGATGTAGCACTTGGTGATGTAAATAATCAATTTGATTTAGCAAGTAAAGATAAAGAAGCAGCTGAGGAATTAGAAAAAGAGCCAGTTGCTGATTCATTACTTTTACCTGTTGAGTTAAGACCGTACATTGCAGAAGGTTTTGTTGCAAATGATTCTCTTGATTCTGCTAATGTAATGTTGGCAAAATCTACATTAGAGACCATTAAATCAGAACAAATAACTCCTGAAACAACTTTGGAAGATACTCCTGAAGAAGATGTTACGCTTGATGCAGAAAATGAAAATACTATTTTCAACGGTAAGTTTGTTTTTACACAACAACCTGCTGGTTCTCAAACAAACCCTACTTTTACTCCAAATGTTGGTTATGCAATGAGTGCTAAAGATACAGCTTTCATTTCTATCCTACTTTCTGGAAATATAGGTAAAACTTTCATCACTGATGAAGTATATTTCTTTTGGTCTTACAAACCAGAAAGTGTAAGCGACAAAAAAGATGAAGAGAAAAAGTTTGTTCTATATGCTGCGTTGAAAAACGAAAAAAACAACATCACTGGTGATGACATAAAAGCAGCTTCTTACTACAATGATGACAAGCAAGGAGGGATGGCTGTAAGTCTAAACTTCCATAATGACAATGGTGCGGTAGATAAATGGTCAAACTGGACTTCTTCTTCTGTGGGTAAATATGTAGGTATTACTTTAGATAATGTGGTGTATTCTTTCCCAGTTATCAATAGTGCAATTGATGGAGGAAATACCGTAATTTCAGGTAACTTCTCATTTGAAGAGGCTGAGCAATTAGCTGCAATTTTAGAGGCTGGAGCTCTTCCTGCTCCTGCTAGAATTGCTGATGAAGCTATTATCGGAGCAACTTTAAGTGATGCTAATATTAATAAAGGCATTTACAGTTTTGTAATTGCTTTAATTTTGGTATTAGTATATATGGTTATTTACTACAATAAAGCAGGTATTGTTGCTTCTATTGCTCTAGTAGCAAACATATTCTTTATTTTAGGAACTTTAGCAAGTTTAGGAGCTGCATTGACTTTACCTGGTATAGCTGGTTTAGTTCTTACTATTGGTATGTCTGTAGATGCAAACGTTCTTATTTTTGAAAGAATTAGAGAGGAATTAAGAAATGGTAAAGTACAAAAGCAAGCTATTGCTGATGGTTATAGAAATGCATATTCTGCAATTTTGGATTCTAACATAACATCTTTACTTACAGCGATTATTTTAGCATACTTTGGTTCAGGACCAATACAAGGTTTTGCAACAACTTTGATAATTGGTATTTTCTCATCTTTATTCTGTTCTATTTTTGTAACGAGATTATTGTTCTCTCACATGGCAGATAGAAAAATGAATATTACATTCTCTAATAGTTTTTCTGAGAAAGTATTCAAAAATGCTAGTTTCGATTTCATGAAAGGTCGAAAAAAATATTATTTTATTTCTGGTGCTATTGTAGTTGCAGGTATTATTTCGCTTTTCACAGTGGGAATGGACAAGAGTGTAGAGTTTACTGGAGGCAGAAGTTATACTTTCTCTTTCTCTGACGCTCCATCTCAAGATGATATCAAAAACACAGTTGCAAAATTTTCAGTAGAAGAAGAAGGAAGAACAGTAACTCCTGTGGTGAAAAAAGTAAATACAGATCAACAGTTCAATATTGCAACAAATTATTTATTTGGTTCTGCTTTAGATACTGAAGAATCTGCCAACAAAGTTGATTCAGTCTTCAATTTAGCATTCAACGAGTTGGGATATTACAACTCTGAAAGTCAAGAAGCAATCGACAATCCAGAATTGAAGACTTACACTTTGGATTCTCAAAGATCTGTTGATGCAATTATTTCAAATGAGTTGATGTTCAATTCTTTTGTAGCAATAATTTTGTCTCTTGTTGTGGTATTCTTATATATTGGCTTGAGATTTAGCAAATGGCAATATGGATTAGGAGCGCTTTTAGCAATGTTCCATGATGTAATGGTAGTATTAGGAATCTTCTCAATATTATATGCTTTAAATGTACCTATCAACATTGAGATTGATCAAGCGTTTATAGCTGCGATTCTAACTGTAATTGGATATTCGATAAATGATACCGTGGTTATCTACGATAGAATTAGAGAGATGATAGGTCTTCACAAAAGAGATGACCAAAACAAGGTAATTAATGCTGCTTTGAATACTACACTTTCCAGAACTATCAATACATCGCTTACTACGTTTATCGTATTGTTGATTATATTTATTTTCGGTGGAGATGGAATTTCAGGATTCTCTCTAGCACTTCTTATAGGTGTTGCTGTAGGAACTTATTCTTCATTATTTATCGCTGCTCCATCTGTAGTTGAGTTTACTAAAAATTTAATGCCAGTGAGTTCAAATTCCGATAAAAAATAAATCAAACAATTATATTTTAAAAAGGCTTTCGATATCGAAAGCCTTTTTTTGTTTTTTACTTTTTTGTTGGGAAAGTTGTAAGTAATTTTTATAATTGTAAAATTATTGTCAAACTGAAATGCAAGAAAAAACAAAAAACAATAACAATTTAAAACCGTGGCAAAATAAAATGCATGAGGTTATATACGAAGCTCATACACCTGCTGGTAAGTTGTTTGATATTGTTTTGTTGATAATGATAATATTTTCTGTCGCTGCAGTTATGCTCGAAAGTGTTCCTTCAATTTTTAAGAAATATGGTGAAGAATTAATTTTCGTTGAATGGTTTATCACAATTTTGTTTACCGTGGAATACATTGCAAGGTTAATTTGTATTCAAAAGCCTTTGAAGTATGTTTTCAGTTTTTACGGTATTATTGATTTACTTTCATTGTTGCCAAGTTACTTTGGTTTATTTTTTACAGAAACACATTCGCTTACTATCATAAGAACTTTAAGGCTATTGAGAGTTTTTAGAATTCTTAAATTAATGCGATTTGTGAAAGAAACAAATCTTCTTATCAAGAGTTTAAGTGCTAGTTTACCAAAAATTACAGTATTTACTTTTTTTGTTTTATGCCTTACTTTTATATTGGGAACCGTAATGTATATTGTAGAAGGACCAGAGTCAGGTTTTAAAAGTATTCCCGTAAGTATTTATTGGGCTATAGTTACTCTTACAACTGTAGGTTATGGTGATATTGCTCCAATTACACCTTTAGGTCAGTTTATAGCTTCTATCATTATGCTGACAGGTTATGCAATAATTGCTGTACCAACTGGAATTGTATCTGTTGAAATTGCAAAACAAGAAATTTCAAAAAAAATATTTACAAGAACTTGTCCCTCATGTACCAAAGAAGGTCATGATTCTGACGCAATTTATTGTAAAGATTGTGGGTCAAGTTTAGATTAAATGAAAAAAAAAGTAAAAAACATCTTTGTAGATTCCAAAAATGAATTATTTTTGCAGTCCGTTTAGAAATAAGAAACCTAAGGGAAGGTACTAAAAAGATATTACAATGAGCAAAAGAACATTTCAACCATCGAATAGAAAGAGAAGAAACAAACATGGTTTCAGATCTAGAATGGCTACCAAAAACGGTAGAAAAGTAATTAACGCAAGAAGAAGAAAAGGTAGAAAGAGATTAACAGTTTCTGACACACCTCTTCACAAAAGATAATTTATAAGTTATTTTCGATTTATAAAAACTCTGTCTATTTTTAGATGGAGTTTTTTTGTTTATGATATTCAGACTCACTAATTTTTACCCAAATACCATCTTTACAATCTATCATATCAAGAATTCTTAAGAATTCTGGATACTGTTTGGCCTCTATTTCCAAGTGAAATACTTTGCTGCCTATAAAACTAATTTCTTCAAAAGATTTTTCATCTTTGATTTTAAAAAAAGTATTTGAATTTTTATATTTTCTGTAAATTGGAAATTCCATAACGTTTGGATTTGTGGTAGCAGCAAAAATAAGTAATTTATATCTTTAATAGAACTTTAACAAAAGTGATTTGTTAGATTATCAGTAACTTTGTATAATTAATAAAACCTTTTAAAAATGGATGAAATTAAACTCTGGAAAGAAGCACGAGAAGAAAATTCAAATGGAAACTATATAAAAGCATTGGAATTGCTTAATAGTGCTTTGAGTATCAATAGTAGTAATCCAGATATAATTTCAGAAAGAGCTGTAGTTTTCTTTCATATGGGTGACAAGAAAAAATCACTATCAGAACTCGATAGATGTTTGGAAATGGACTCTGAAAATCCATACAGATACTCAAGTAGAGCCTATATCAAATCAACAATGGGATTGCTAGACGAAGCCATTGATGATTACGAAATTTGCGTTACAATGGATCCTAATGATCCTATTGCATACAATAATTTAGCGTTACTACTTGAGCGTAAAGGCAGATTAGAAATGTCTAAAAGATATTTCAAGAAAGCAGAAGAACTTGAAGGAATTGATAGGTCAAAGAGGTATGAAATTGAAGATGTTGAATCTCAAGAAATTAGTGAAGATAAATCGCGACTAAAAGTTGAAGAAAAAAACAATGAAAGCGAACTAAAATATCAAAATGAAGAAAAATGGTCTGTTTTGAAAGATGTAGTGACTAAAAAATCTGTTTTTAAAGAATATATATCTTTTGTTGCCAATGGTTTTAAAATTAAAAAGAAAGCAGACTAAATGCTACTTAAGTTCCAATTAAAATAATTAATTTAACCGACTCAAGAAACAAATAGAAAAATTCATGAGTAAGTCATTTGTTAGAAAAGTTAGCGAAAAATTAATATCAGAATCAAAAGTAGGTGAACTTAAAGATTGTCTGGTTATCATTCCTTCTCAAAGAATAGGTTTGCATCTCAAAAAGGAAGTTTCTGATATGGTTTCAAATGCCACCTTTTTACCAGAGATCATAACGATTGATAATTTTTTGACACAACAATTCGATAAAGTTCCAGTAGATAATATTTCCGTTTTTTTCGAATTATATCTTTCTTACACCAAGGTATTTCCCCAGCCTGAGTCTTTTGATAGTTTTCTCAATTGGGCACCTCAAATCATAAGTGATTTTAGCGAAATCGATAAATACCTTTTAGAATCAAAAGATGTTTTTAGAAATTTGAAATCAATAAAAGAAATTGAATCTTGGAGTTTCAATGCAGATGAACTGACTGAAACACAAAAGAAATTTATGGAGTTTTGGGAACATTTGGGGCAATTATATGATTTATTTCAAAAAGACCTATCAGATAAAGGATTAACAACGAATAGTAATGTTTACAAAACGATTGCCCTGAATCCAATTCAATACATCACAAAATTAAATTACAAAAAAATATACATAATTGGATTTAATGCTTTATCAACTAGTGAAACAATAATATTTAAATATCTTTTGAATTCAAATCTAGCAGAAGTTATTTGGGATGCTGATTCATATTATTTAAATGATAAAGAACAAGAAGCAGGTTTGTTCTTGAGAAAAAATTTGGCATGGTCTAAATTGAATGCACCTATCGAACAAAATATTATTTCAAACCCTAAGAAGATATTCATTCATGCTGCAAATTCAAATCTTGATCAAACCCATATCGCTTCAAATATTCTTTCGAGTAATCAAAGTTTTCAAACACGGAAAAGTGCTGTTGTTTTTTCTGATGAATCACTCCTAAAGCCAATGCTTAATGTTTTGCGAGAAAGTATAGATAAAATGAATGTTGCAATGGGATATCCTTTGCAATCTTCAAGTGCTTTTACTCTTTTGGATCAAATGTTTGATTCACTTAAAAATATTTCAAGATACAAGCAAAAAAGCAGCCTTTATTATAAAGACTATGAATTAATTTTTCATCATGAATTGGTGAAACCTATGCTAGAAAAATGGAAGGTGAAAACCAATGACATCGAAATAAAAATTAATAAACAGAATTTTACTTATCTTCCTAAAGATATCCTAAAAGATGCATTTGATGCTCATTTTAAAAAAATCGAATTTCTCTTTTATGATACAAATGTTAGTATAGTGGAACTTACTACAAATGTATCTGAATTTTTCGAAGAAATTAGAAATTATGCTCTCGTTCATAATACAGATTTAGTGGAACAAGAAGCTCTTTTTGTGGTTTTAACTTCATTAAGGAAAATGTCGATTTTACTTGAAAAATATCCTTATGTCAACACTCCAGAAAGTTTGTTGATGTTGATTAAAAAAGTCATCAAATCTAGTAAGATTTCATTCTTTGGTGAACCATTACAAGGTTTACAAATGTTAGGTTTGTTGGAGACAAGAGGGTTGGATTTTGAAAATTTAATTTTACTATCATGCAACGAAGATATTTTACCTGCTTCAAGTTTTTCACAATCACTTTTGCCTTATGATTTAAGGAATTTTTTAGGCTTACCCAGTAAAGAAGATAAAGAAGCCATGTTTGCATATTACTTTTATAGGTTATTACATTGCGGTAAAAACATTCATTATATTTATAATGCAGGAGCGCCTGATGGAATGACAACTAATGAAATAAGTAGATATTTACTTCAGTTAAAAAAAGAATTAGTTGCTGAAAACATCACAATTACTGAAATACACCCAAAGACGCCTATATCAAATAAGATTGGAAATGTATTCGAAAATCTTATTTCGAAAAATGACTTCCACTTTAGGGTAAATCAATTACTTCAACAAGGGTTATCCGCATCTTCCATTAATAATTTTAAAAATTGTCCTCGAGATTTTTTCTTTAATTATATCTTAAGACATAATGATAGTGAAAGAGTAGAGGAGCATATAGAATCAAGTACTTTTGGAACGATAGTTCATGAAGTTTTGGAACAACTTTACAAAGATGCAGGTAAATTAATAACAAAGGAACTGGTAAAAATGATGTTATCGGTTTTCGAAAGTAAATTAAAAGAGGTTTTCGAGAGTTATTTTCCTAGTGGAAATTTTCAATCCGGAAAAAATTTGTTGCAATACGAAACTGCAAAATACAGTATTAGCAAATTTTTAAAAAATGAGTTGAATTTTATTGAAAAACATGGCGCTATAGAAATTATAGGTCTTGAGAAGAAATTAGAAAAGGTACTGTCTTTTACTTACAAAAATATTAATTATTCTATTAAACTTAAAGGCAGTTTGGATAGAATAGATAAGATTGGTGACACTTTCAGAATAATCGACTATAAAACTGGAAAGATCAATGATAAATTACAACTCAAAGAAGAAATATTTAAGATGTCAGACAAATCTTTTCAATTGCTTTTTTATGCCTATTTGTTTTATGAAAATCCACAACAAAAAATGATGTGTGGAATGATTTCAATGAAAGAACTTAATAAAGGTATTCAGTTTTTATATGAAGATAGTAAAGATGATAAAGGAATTCAAAATTTCTCCTCAGATTTGATGGAAAAATTTGAAAATTATATTCAAGATTTTGTAATTGGGATACTAGAGTCAGATTACCAGCATAATCCTAGCAGTTTGTATTGTGCTATTTGTTGATTAAAATGAAAAATCCCAAGCCGGGTAACTTGGGATAATTCTTTTGCAAGGAAATATAAAACCAGTAAATAAAACTTGAGAGTAGCAATCTCAATGTTTACATAAATGACGATTCTAATAAGAAAATGGTTGCCTTAATTATTGATTTTTTTCTGAAAACTTATATCCCACTCCTCTAACAGATTGGAAATAAGAAGTTTCTTCAGTTTCAAAAGTCTTTCTGAATGACAAAATAACATTGTCGATTGTTCTTGTATTAGGTACAATGTCGTATTCCCAAACCTTTTGCAAAATGTCTTTTCTGCTTACCACTTCATTTTTGTTTTCGATAAGTAATTTAAGCAATTTGGATTGTTTGTTACTCAATTTTTCAATGACTTTTCCACCTTTAAGAATCTCAAAAGATTTGAAATTGATAAGAAAATCACCAATTGTGTATTCCGAAAGATCTATAGAATCATTTGAAGGTTGGGTTCTCTTTAAAATCGTTTTTATACGAAGTAATAATTCTTTCATGTGAAATGGCTTTGAAATATAATCGTCAGCACCACTTTCTAGCCCTTCTATTTTATCCTCTACCTGATCTCTTGCAGATAGAAATATGATGGGTGTTGTTTTGTCCGAAATTCTTATGGTTTTACATACATCAAATCCATTCATGTGAGGTATCATAATGTCTAGTACTATGATGTCTAATTTAGTTTTTGCATGAACTTCAATTGCTTTTCTTCCATCAAATGCTGAGAAAACTTTGTAACCATCTAATTCTAAGTTAAGTTTTATTACTTCATGCAAAGATTGTTCGTCTTCAACTAATAAAATGTTCATGTTTATTCAATTTGAGATTCCAATACAAAGATATAATTTAGTTTACTAGTTATTAACAAGTAGTTTGATTTTACAAATATAATAATTAAATTAGCACTCTTTAAAATGTATTTAAATTAAATTTAACCATGAAAAAATCAATATTACTAGGCTTTTCGATGTTTTTAACATTGACTTTTGCTACAGCTCAATCAAGTCAGAATGAGACGAAAATAGAAGTTAAAAAAGTAGAGCTTGAGGCACCAATTGGTGGAAAAATTGAAAGACCTTCACAAAAAAAGTTTGTTAGGGTTAACTCTGCTGCTCTAAAATCGGTAGAATTACAAAAAGCCACAAAAGAAGAAGAAATCGAAAAAAAAGAAACCAATCAGAAATAACAAAATAAACTAAACCATGAAAAATTTTACTAAGCAAATTTTAGGTCTTGCTCTGTGCTTTTTTGTTGGATTGTCTTCTTATGCTCAATTAAGCAAAGGAGGTGTTCCATACAGCAAAACTGCTGCAGTTCAACCTAAATCTATTGTTGCAACAGAAGTCTTGCAAAAACCAGATTTTTCAGTAGTAGATACTGAAGATTTAATGAACGATGCTCTTGGAAAACCATATAGAGTTGGTATTAATTTTCCAGTTAATTATAATGTAACAAATTCTGGAACTTGGGAAAATACTCCTGATGGAGGCTCGCTTTGGAGAATTAGAGTTCATATGGATGAAGCAAAAGCATTATCATTACATTTTCACAACTTTTTTATTCCTAATGGAGGAAAAGTTTTTATGTACAATGAATTCGAAAATCATGTAATTGGCGCTTTCACATCAGATTATAACTATGAAAATCAAATTAGAGCAACTCAGATGATTGAAGGTTCTACGATTACCATTGAGTATTATGCACCTGCTGGTGTGTCGCAAACTCCAATAATCGAGGTTAGCACTGTTGTATACTATTACAGAGGTATTGAAGATTTTATTAACCCTATTATAGAAGATGCTATAGGAACTTCTTCTATTATTGAAAAAGCACAATCATGTCAAGTGGATGTGGCTTGTTCAGAAGGAAGTGCTTGGCAAGAACAAATAGATGCTACTGTTCATTATACTTTTTCTCAAGGAGCAAGCACATTTGTATGTTCGGCTTCTATGATAAATAATACTGCTGAGGATTGTACACCTTACATTCTTTCTGCTTGGCACTGTGGAGAGCCTAATGCAGGTAGTAATATAAACACTTGGGTATGGTATTGGAATTATCAAAAAGCCACTTGTGCTCCTGGAAATGCTAACTCTTCTAACCCTAGTAAAGGGACTCAAACTATGACTGGAGGTACAGTTGTTGCTTCATCAGGTAATGGAACTTTAAATAACCCTCCTGGAACCAACCAATTGGCTGGTTCTGATTTTTATTTAGTTGAACTGAATAGCCAACCACCCTCTTCATATAATGCTTTTTATGCTGGTTGGAATAGAACTAATACTGCTTCTCCTTCTGGAGTTGGTGTTCACCATCCAGCTGGTTCTGCTAAGAAAATTTCAACTTACAACAATTCATTAATCAGTTCAAGTTACAATGGGGGACCTGCAAATACCCATTGGAGTGTTACATGGGTAGCAACTGCAAATGGACATGGAGTAACTGAGGGAGGATCCTCTGGATCACCAATTTTTGATAATAATGGAAGAATTGTTGGGCAATTATCTGGTGGTTCAAGTTTTTGTAATTCACCTAATTCACCTGATTTATATGGTAAGATGTTTACCAATTGGACTGCAAATGGAACGTCTTTACAAGCTCGTTTAGCACCTTGGTTAGATCCAATAAATTCTGGGGTTACTGTTTTAGACGGGGCTTATGAACCATGTAACGCTACAAACCCACCAACATGTGGTATTAATGCAAGTGCTACATCAATTTTAGAGGGAGGAACTGTCAATTTTACAGATGGTTCTACAGGAAATCCAACTTCATGGGCTTGGGATTTTGATAACACAGGTTTAGGAGGGGTTACTCCTGCAACTTCTACGATGCAAAATCCTGGTTCAGTAACTTATGCTACTGCTGGAACTTATGAAGTAGAGTTAATTGCAACAAATGCAAACGGAAGTTGTACTACTACTGTTAATATTACTGTTTCTCAATTCTCAGGTTGTGATACATTACTAAATATAAACGATACCAATTCATTAACGATATATGGAACTGCTCAAGGTGGATTCATTACTGGAACTAATGGATATGGTGATTTAGCGAAAGCAGAAAAATATACAGGTTATGCTGGTACTCACGTTACTGGTTCTGATGTTTATATTTTTGGTTTACAAGATGGTGGAAATGGTACTACTTTCGATTTAACAATTTGGGATGATAATGCTGGTTTACCAGGGTCAATAATTGGTCAAGTTTCATATGCTTTATCCGATATTGATGCTGTTTTAACCAATGGTCAAGGAGTTGTGTTCTTGCCTTTTAATGCACCAGTTGCAGTTAATGGAAATGATTTTTACATTGGAATTGATATGACAAACTTTGGAGCAGGAGACACATTAGGTATAGTTTCTAAATTTGCTACTGTTAGTGTACCACCAAATACTTCATACGAACAATGGAATGATGGAACTTGGATTGATATGCAAACTGCTTGGGGTGGAACTAGTCCATTTTCAATGTACATTACAGCTCATGTAACTGACTCCCCTGTTTCTGGAACGCCTTCTGTTTCATCTGCAACAGCATGTGTTGGAGAAACTGTATCCTTCTCTTACACGGGAACAAATGTTACAGGCCAAACATGGTTACATCCAAATGGAACTCCTAATCAAGCGACAACAGCTTCTTCTGATGTAGTTTATGCTGCTCCAGGAACCTACATGTCTTATGTGTTCTTAGAAGGAAGTTGTTCGGGTCAGTATTTAGATAGTATTCAAGTTGTTGTTACAGCAGGTCCAACAGTATCTTCCACATCTACTGACCCTAGTTGTGCTGGAAATGATGGTACCATAACAGTTACTGCTACAGGAGGAACTAGTCCTTACTTATATAGTTTAAACGGTGGAGTACAACAATCTAATGGAAACTTTACTGGGTTAAGTGCTGGTACTTACAATATAGAAGTTGAAGACGCTAATGGTTGTACAGGAGTAGATGCAGTAACAATTAATACTGGATCAGGAACTTTAACAGTTTCTTCAACTGGAACAGATCCAAGTTGTGCAAACAATGATGGTACTATTACTATCAATGCTTCCTCTGGGGTTGCTCCATACAATTACAGTATTGATGGAGGAACTAACTTTGGAACAAACCCTAACTTTACTGGATTGCCATCAGGAACTTATAATATCGTTGTTTCAGACAATAGTGGATGTCAAGGTACTGATACATATGTTTTAAATCCAACAACTGGAAATATAACTTTGTCTGTTACTGGAACAGATCCTAACTGTACAGCTAATGATGGAACTATAACTATTACGGCAACAGGAGGAACAACTCCATATCAATACAGTATTGATGGTGGTTCAAACTTCTCTGGAACAAATAGTTTTAACGGTTTAGGTGCATCAACATATAACATAGAAGTAACAGATGCTTTAGGATGTTCTCAAACTGATGCTTACACTCTTAATACTACTACTGGAAATATTGTTATTACAACAAACAATACAAATCCTTCATGTAGTGTTAACGATGGAATCATTGAAGTGATTGCAACAGGAGGAACAGCTCCTTATACTTACAGTTTAAATAGTGGTGGTTTTGGACCTTCAAATACATTCACTAGTTTAGGAGTAAACACCTATATTGTAGAGGTAATTGATGCTAATGGTTGTCAGCAAATATTTACTACACAATTAGTAAATGCTGCTGGGCCAACTGCATCTGCTACAAGTAACAATGTTTCTTGTAATGGTTTGAATGATGGAACTGTCACTGTAAATGGAACAGGAGGTACAACTCCTTATACTTTCAGTATAGATGGAACTAACTTTGGAACTAACAATACATTCACTGGTCTTGGTGCAAATACTTATACAGTATATGTATTAGATGCAGGAGGATGTCAGTCCACAGGTTCTGTAACAATCACAGAACCTACAGTTGTTGTTCAGATAGTAAATGTTGTTGACGCAAGTTGTGGATTGAATAATGGTTCAATTACAGTTACTGCTTCAGGTGGTTCAGGAACATATACTTATAGTTTAGATGGAAATACACCACAAACAAATAATGTTTTCGGAAATCTTGGTGCTGGTTCATATACAATAACTTCAATTGATGGAAACGGTTGTTCTTCAGTTACTACAAAT
>CAWUIK010000013.1:0-48448 GCA_963922585.1 uncultured Flavobacteriales bacterium
ATTAAAGACGATGGTGTAGTTACTGTTAAAGAACTAGGTGGATGGGAATGTGCTAAATGTCACTATTAATTGAGTTATTGAATAATTTATTTATTGAAACAATAATATGAGTATGAATAAGACATACTGGAAAGGATTGGATGAAAAAAGCCAGTCACCGGAATTCAAAACAAAGGCGAATCAAGAGTTTCCTGAAGATCTTCCTATTGAAGACTTTGTCGGAAGTGAAGAAGTTACAGGGTTCAAAACGGGAAGAAGAGATTTTCTTAAATTTCTAGGTTTTGGTGTTGCTGCAGCTACTTTAGCTTCTTGTGAAGCACCTGTAATAAAATCTATACCTTATATTGATAAGCCAGAAGATATTACTCCTGGTGTTGCGAACTGGTATGCATCTACTTTCTTTGATGGAAATGATTTTGCAAATATTTTAGTTAAATCTAGAGAAGGAAGACCTATTTGGATAAAAGGAAATTCTGCTTATGGTATTACCAAAGGTGGTCTTACACCAAGAATCAATGCTTCAGTTTTAGATTTGTACAATGGTGAGAGATTGAATTTCCCAACTATGGAAGGTGCTGAAGCAACTTGGACAGATGTAGATGCAAATATTTCTAAAGAATTAAAAGATATCGCCAAAAGTGGAGGTAAAATTAGAATTTTATCAAGCACGATTGCTTCACCCTCTACACTTCAAGCAATTGAATTATTCAAATCAAAAATAGGTGGCGATATTGAATTGGTTCAATATGATGCTGTTTCTTATAGTGCAATTAGAAAAGCAAACGAAAAATCTTTTGGAAAAGCAATCATTCCAGATTATGATTTTTCAAAAGCAAAAAGCATTGTAAGTATTGATGCAGATTTTATTTCTAACTGGATTTTCCCTACAAAATTTCAAACTGAATACGCAAATACAAGAAAACCTGAAAATGGTTGGATGTCAAGACATTTCCAATTTGAGTCAGTGATGACATTAACAGGTGCGAATTCTGATTATAGAACGATGATTAAACCATCTCAACATGGATTGGTTGCTGCGGCAATTTTAAAACATGTGGGAGGTAAAGATTTGGGAGTTTCTATTCCTGATGAGATAGATGCAGCAGCGAAGAAAGCGGCTGATTCTTTAAAAGCAAACAAAGGAGAATCTATTGTTGTTGCTGGCACAAATGATGTAGCAGTTCAAACTATTTTAAATGCAATTAACGATACTCTAGGCAACTATGGTAAAACTATCGACACTTCAAAACCATTGATGGTTAAACAAGGTGACGATGCTAAAGTAGAAGCATTAGTAAATGATGTTATCGGTGGTAAAATAAAAGGATTGATTTTGTATAATACTAATCCTGTTTACTCATTACCAAACGGAGCAGAATTTGGAGAAGCATTGAAATCAGTGCCTACTTCAGTTTCTTTTTCTCAATTTGCAGATGAATCTGCATCGAAATGTAAATATGTTTGTCCAGACCACAACTACTTGGAGTCTTGGAATGATTATAATATTAAACTAGGTAATTACGCTATTCAACAACCGTTGATTCGTCCATTGTTCAATACAAGACAAGCACAAGAGTCTTTATTGGTATGGGCTGGAGAAGCTGAAAGAGGCGATAGAGAAAGTAAAGCGTATTACAGTTTTATGCAAAAAACTTGGGAACAATATGGTTTCCCTGCTCAATCAGAATATTCTACATTCACTGAATACTGGAATTGGTCTGTCCACAATGGTTCTTCTATTGAAGTTGCTATTCCTGGAGAGACGCTTACTTACACTGATGCAACTTCAGGTGCTGCTAATGCGATTAGCGCAATGGTTGCTAAAACTGACGGTGCAAAATTTGAATTTGCAACTTATGTTACAGGAGAGTTAGGTGAAGGACAGTATGCTGCAAATCCTTGGTTACAAGAATTACCAAATGCTATTACTAAAGTAACTTGGGACAACTATGTTACGATGAACATTCAAGATGCTTGTGATGTTTTAGGAATAGCATGGGATAAAGATAATCAAATTGCTGCTTACAACGCACTTCACATAGGTCAAGAAGAAAAAGCTTATGTAGTAACTGTAAAAGTTGGAGAAAAGTCTTTGACTTTACCTGTTTATCCTTTACCAGGACAAGCAAGAGGAACTGTTGGAATTGCAGTTGGATATGGAAGAGGTACTGGAGACGAAAAAATCGGAAAAGCAGCTTACCAAGTTGAACTAGATCAAACAGGTGCTTATCAAACTAAAGATGGAAAAAGAGTTCCAATTGGAGGAAACGCTTTCACATTGACTTCATTTGAAAATGGTCAAATTTCTAACTTTGCATCTGCAGATATTTCTAATACTGGAGAAAAGTATTCTTTAGCATGTACTCAAACGCATCATACGATAATGGGTAGAACTTCTGTTTTGAAAGAAACAGATTTCAACACTTATTTGGCAGGTGATAGAAATGTATATAATCACCCACACGAATTACACATACATGAAAATGGAGGTGGAGTTCACAAACCAGTTGGAGAAATTGGTCTTTGGGATGAGCATCCAGTAGAATTAGTAGGTCACAGATGGGCAATGTCTGTAGATTTATCTTCATGTAATGGATGTGGTGTTTGTATTGTAGCTTGTCATTCTGAAAACAACGTTCCAGTAGTTGGAAAAGATGAAATTAGAAGATCAAGAGATATGCATTGGTTGCGTATGGATAGATATTTCTCTTCAATAGAAGACGAGAAAAGAAAGAAATATGACGCAGATTATAAAAACAATGAAGGTTTCTCTTACGATAATTTAGAAGTTCCTGAAGAAAGTCCAGAAGTGGTATTTATGCCAATGATGTGTCAACACTGTAATCACGCTCCCTGTGAAACTGTATGTCCTGTGGCCGCAACTACTCACTCAGACGAAGGTTTGAATATGATGGCTTACAACAGATGTATTGGAACTAGATATTGTGGAAACAACTGTCCTTACAAAGTAAGAAGATTCAACTGGTTTAACTACAGAGATTACAAGAAATTTGATAAAGTAAATGCTTCTCACGATGAATATGCAAGATTAGTGTTGAATCCAGACGTTGTTGTAAGATCTAGAGGAGTTATGGAAAAATGTACTTTCTGTGTTCAAAGAATTCAAGAAGGAAAATTAAACGCAAAATCTGAAATGAGAACAGTTGTAGATGGTGACGTAGTAACGGCTTGTGCTGATGCTTGTCCTTCTGGAGCTATTACTTTCGGAGATTGGAATGATACAAGTTCTGCTGTAAATGCTTTATCTAAAAACGATAGAGCTTACCAAGCGCTAGAAGAAATTGGAGTTAAACCAAACGTTTATTACCAAGTTAAAGTTAGAAATGTGGATATTGCAAAAGCTGAACATTCAGAAGAGCATGAAGGACATTAAAAGATAAGTATAAAGAGTTGTTATTATTTTTGAATAAGTAAAAAAAAAGATAGATGCATAAAGAGTCAGACATCAGGATACCGTTGATACTCGGTGATAAGTCTTATAGAGATATCACAGATGATATCATCAGACCTATTGAGAGTAAAGCACCCAAAGGCTGGTACATTTTAATTTCTATTTGCGGATTATTCGCATTATGGGGAATTGGTTGTATCGTGTATTTGTTAGGAACAGGTATTGGAACTTGGGGATTGAATAAATCAGTTGAATGGGCTTGGGACATTACCAACTTCGTTTGGTGGGTTGGTATTGGTCACGCAGGAACCTTGATTTCTGCTGTGCTTTTATTGTTCCGTCAAAAATGGAGAATGGCGATTAACCGTGCTGCTGAGGCTATGACTATATTTGCCGTAATGATGGCTGGTTTGTTTCCTTTGATTCACATGGGTCGTTTGTGGGTTGGATATTGGGTATTCCCGCTTCCAAATCAATTTGGTTCAATGTGGGTAAACTTCAACTCACCACTTCTTTGGGATGTATTCGCAATTTCTACCTACTTCTCTGTAGGTTTAGTTTTCTGGTATATCGGTTTGATTCCAGATTTTGCTACCATTAGAGATAGAGTTACTAAACCAATGTCTAAGAAAGTATATTCTATTCTTTCTTTTGGATGGACAGGTGGAGCCAAAGCATGGAACCGATTTGAGATTGTATCTTTAGTGTTAGCAGGTTTAGCTACACCTTTGGTATTCTCGGTTCACTCTATCGTATCTTTCGATTTTGCTACTTCAGTAATTCCAGGTTGGCATACTACGATTTTCCCTCCTTACTTCGTTGCAGGAGCGGTATTCTCGGGGTTTGCAATGGTACAAACACTAATGTTGATTCTAAGAAAAGCTTTCAAACTTGAGGCTTATTTACATACAAAGCATGTGGAATACATGAATATTGTAATTATTACTACAGGTTCTATCGTTGGTGTAGCATACATCACTGAGTTGTTTATCTCTTGGTATTCTGGTGTAGAATATGAAGCCTATGCATTCTTAAACAGAGCAACTGGTCCCTACTGGTGGGCTTATTGGAGTATGATGACATGTAACGTAATTTCACCTCAGTTATTCTGGTTTAAAAAACTAAGAACTAACTTAACATTTACTTTCATCATGTCTATTATTGTAAATATTGGAATGTGGTTCGAAAGATTCGTAATTATTGTTACTTCTATCCATAGAGATTATGTTCCATCTTCTTGGACTTATTTTCACCCAACTTGGGTAGATATAGGAGTTTATGTTGGTACTTTAGGTGTCTTTGGAGTATTATATCTTCTATTTGCTAGATATTTCCCGGTAATGCCTATTGCTGAATTAAAAACTATTTTGAAATCATCTGGTCAAAACTTCAAACAAGGTTATGGACATGGTGCTGGATACTGGGATAAACATGCACACCATGGTCATGATGATCATTCACATGCACATGTTGAAACGCATGAAGTTGAAACTCCAGTAATAGAAAAAACGATTGAAGAAGTAACATCTCCAGAAGTGGAAGCAGCAAAAGAAGTAACTACGTCAACACTTGAAGATAATAACGATTTAAAGTTATTTGAAAGAATAGGTACTGCAACTGAGTCTGAAAAAGATGACTTGAAAAAAATATCTGGAATAGGTCCAGTTTTAGAATCAAAACTTAATGATATTGGTATATTTACCATTGCTCAAATAAGTAAATTGACTAAAGAAGACTACGAAATATTAAATGCTTTAACAGACTCTTCAACAGCAAAAGCTGAAAATGATGATTGGGCTGGACAAGCGACACAATTAATGAACGAAAATTAAGATAACAAAGTAATTGCAAAATAATATGGCTGACAAAGTAATATATGCGATGTATGATGATGACGACACTACAAAAGATGCTGCAAAGCTTCTAGTAGCAAAAGGCGTTCATGTATCAGAAGTGTATTCACCATTTCCTATTCATGGAATTGATCCAATCATTGGAGTAAAACATACACGTTTAGGTATCAATGCATTCCTTTATGGAATTACAGGATTAATGCTTGCAATGATAACAATTCGTTATATGATGATTGTAGATTGGCCAATGAACATTGGAGGAAAACCAAACTTTGATTTCTTCCACAATATGCCATCTTTTGTTCCAATCTTATTTGAGTTTACAGTATTGTGTGCTGCTCATGGTATGGCATTTACTTATTTTTTGAGAAATAAAACATTACCAGGAATGCCTGCTAGAAACCCTGATCCAAGAACAACTGATGACAGATTCGTTATTGAATTGAAATTAGAAGATAATCATGGATTCTCTGCTGAAGAGCTAACAGCTCTTTGTAAGCAAACAGAAATTGTAGAAATTGAAGAAAAAGTAATTAAGTAATATATTATAATGAAACTTACTTTAATAAAAATAGCGTTCTTAACATCTACATCACTTTTAGTGATGTCTTGTTCAAGAAATCCAGACAGCCCTGGATATGAATATATGCCTGATATGTACCGTTCTCAAGCAATTGAAGCGTATGTTGATTATGGATTAGTATCTGATGATGAAAATGATACTTTAAAAAATACAATGTCTGCAAGAGTTCCATCTTTTGGAACAATTCCTCATCACTCTGATGCACAAAAGGCAAATATCATGATGCCATATGCACTAGAAAATACAGATGAAGGATACGAGGCTTCAAAATTAAATACAATTCCTTCAAGTTATATTGAATCTGAAGAAATAGCTGCTCAACATGCTAAAGAAGGAGCAAAATTGTACACCTATTTTTGTTCTCATTGTCATGGGAAAAATGGTGCTGGAGATGGTAAAGTGGTCACTTATGGTGAATATAACGCACCAAGCCCATATAATGGAGGATATAAAGACAGAACTTTAGGACAAATATTTCACGTGATAACTTATGGTAAAGGTGCTATGGGTCCTCATGGTTCACAGTTGAACAAGGATGAGAGATGGAAAGTAGCTTTACATGTAAGAACATTACAACACGGAGAATTATTGTTTAATGAATTAAAACAAGCAGAAGCATTTTCTGATTCATTATCAAGTGTAAAAGATTCATTAAATGTAATGATAGATACAACGGTAACCGATATTTTAGGAAACCAATAGATAGTAATTAATTAAGACTTGTAAAAAGAATAATAAAGATGGGATTTCAAGTTTCAGATAAAGTAAAAAAATTGTTGATAGGACTGATAGGTATTGGTCTAGTCTTACTGGTTATTGGTTTTTTTACTCAAAAAAGATTTATATTTCCTACATATGTAGATGAGCATACAGTAACTGTAATGTCTAACTATGAAGAAGGCTTTGAAGAGGCAGATATTAATGAATTAATAGACAAGATCGAAACTTCGCTTGGAGATGAATATTCTATTCATGTTCACGACATGTCACATGCTGGACACGATCATGGACATGACCATGGAGATGCTCACGGACATGATGATCATGCAGAAGGTGATCATAGTCATTCAGAAGGACATGAAGAAGAAGGTCATGGAGCACATCACGGACCAACATTATTATGGACGATCCACATTGCACCAAAAGGGGCACATGGAGACGAGCATGCTGAAGGTCACGAAGGACATCATGAAGACGGGCATGATAATGAGGGTCACGAAAGTCATGCTCATGGAGGTGCTCACGCTCACGGACATGGAATTAATCCTGCTGAAGTTTTGGTTTCAAAATTTGAAAGTGGTGAACTAGCTTTTGTTGATGGAACCATGAGAAGATTTTGGTCAAATTTACTTGTTAATGGTTTCTTTTTCTTCGGTATTACTATAGGAGCGATGTTTTATTTAGCGCTACACTATGCAACCGAGTCAGGATGGGGTGTTGTATTATTAAGAGTAATGGAAGGTGTAGCCTCTGCAATGCCATTAGGAGTAGCAATATTAGCAATAGTTTTTATTGCAGCTAGTTTAGGGTGGAATCATATTTATCCTTGGATGGATGCTGATATAGCAGAAGGTGATAAATTAATTTACAATAAATCCGCTTATTTGAATATACCTTTCTTCTGGATTAGAGTAGTTGCTTATTTCGCAGTATTTTTATTCTTTATGAATTGGTTTAGAAAAACATCAAGAAAAGAAGATGAAGAAGGTGGTGTTGCACTTCACTTTACAATGTACAGAAGATCAGCATTGTTTTTAGTTTTCTTTGCTGTATTCTCTTCTACAATGGCTTGGGATTTCATAATGTCGATTGATACGCATTGGTTTTCTACTTTGTTTGGATGGTATTCATTCTCTGGTATTTGGTTATCTGCGATGATTACTATTATGATGTTTACTTTATACCTTAAAGGAAAAGGAGCATTGGAGTATGTTAATGAAAACCATATCCACGATGTAGCAAAATGGATGTTTGCTATTTCCTTTCTGTGGAGTTACCTATGGTTCTCTCAGTTTATGCTGATTTGGTATTCAAATATACCTGAGGAGGTGCAATACTTTATTTACAGATTTGAAGATTACAGATATTTGTTCTTAGGAATGTTTGCAGTAAACTTTATTTTACCAATGGTATTCTTTATGTCGAGAGATACGAAGAGATCATGGCCATATTTAATAGTAATTGGTTTAATTATATTTATAGGTCACTGGTTTGATGTTTTCTGTATGGTAATGCCTGGAACTTTATTCTCAGAATGGGAATTTGGAATGCTTGAAATAGGAATGTTTATGACTTTCTTTGGTGCTTTTGTTTTGTTAGTTTTCAAAGGACTATCAAAAGCCCCATTGGTACAGAAGAATCACCCTTATTTACAAGAAAGTATACATCACGAATTTTAATATAGACCTGATATTTAGAAAAAAATGAATAGTTTATTGATTTTAATAGCAGTAGTTGCCGGAGTTGCAGCCATCATTCAATTAGTAAGATTGAAAGAAGTTACCTCAGAATTAAGAGGAGACAAGAGTGAGGAGGAAGTCACAACTGAAGAGAACAATTTTATGGCTTATTCTTGGCTAATATTTATGTTCTTGTTCTTTGGATTTACCATTGTTTTAATGTACAAGTATGGATATGGAGGATTAGGACCTGCAGCATCTGTTCATGGAGAGGATTTAGATTGGTTGTTGAACTTGAATTATATTATTATACTTCCTGTTTTCTTCTTAACAAATGCCTTGTTATTCATATTTTCTTTCAAATACAGATATAACAAAAATAGAAAAGCTACTTATTTTTCTCACAGTAATAAATTAGAGTTAATCTGGACGGTAGCTCCTTCTGCAGTACTTGCAATCATAATATTTATGGGTTTGAAAACTTGGATTAATATTATGTTTGATGCACCAAATGAAAATGAACCTGTTGTTGTAGAGTGTTATGCTCAACAATTTGGATGGACTTTTAGATTATCTGGAGAAAACAATGTTCTTGGAGAATCAGATTATAAGTTAAATAGTGGTCCTGCTACTTTTTACAATTCAAATGGTGAGTTAACAGAAACTAATGGAAATCCATTAGGAATTGTTACTTATGACAATGTATTAGCTAAGTATGCAGAAATTGATTCTTCTTTAGCTCAATTGAATAGAGAGTTGGTTGCAGCAAATTATGTAGAAGGTGCAAACACACACTTTGAACCAGATGTAGTTATTGAAGAGAAATTAAAGAAAATTGAGACATTAAATATCATAAAGTATAGAATTCAATCAGGTATTGAAAGTAAAATAATTAATGATAGTGTTTATGGTAAAATGGGAGATGATGATATTTATATTGCTAACGAGTTATATTTAATTAAAAATAGACCTGTTACATTCAAATTCCGTTCTAAAGATGTAATTCACTCTGCTTGGTTCCCTCACTTTAGAGCTCAAATGAATTGTGTTCCTGGATTAACTACTTCATTTACTTTTACACCGAAATATACAACAAAAGAATTTGCATCTATTCCTGAAGTTCAAGCACACTATGCTGATATCAATGAGATTCATAATGAAAGACTAAAAGGTTTGGGAGAGGAAGAAGAAAAAGTTGACTTTAACTTCATTTTGATGTGTAACAAAATTTGTGGTGCTGCTCATCACAATATGCAGAAAAAAATTATTGTAGTTACTGAAGCTGAATACGAAAAATGGTATGAATGTGAAGATTTTACAGAACCAGTTCCAGTAAAACCAAGACTTGACGTTAATGGGAAACCTGTTGTTTATAATGGATGGAGAAAAGATTCTGATGAGAAGTTGATAAACAACGTTAATATGGCCTTGGTGAATGCAGCTGCTGTAGAAACAGAAGATGTTGTTGAACCTGAAATGAATGTTGAAGTAGATTCAACATTAGTAGAAATAGACTCAACGATTACAATGTAATTATTTGATATATAAAAAGAAGTTTATAAAAATTAGATAAAGATTAAGAAAATGGCAGGAGGACACGATCACGCACACGATTACGCGCATGCGCATCATCACAAAGAAAGCTTTATAACAAAGTATATCTTTTCGCAAGACCATAAAATGATCGCTAAGCAGTATTTAGTAACTGCAATCATAATGGGGATTATTGGAATTGGTTTATCTGCACTTTTTAGATTAAAGTTAGGATGGCCAGATACACAGTTCCCAATTCTAGAAACTTTATTAGGATCTGATGCAGCTCCTAATGGTGAATTACAATCCAACTGGTATTTAGGATTAGTAACTATGCACGGAACCATAATGGTGTTCTTTGTGTTAACTGGGGGTCTTTCAGGTACATTTTCCAACTTATTAATTCCACTTCAACTAGGAGCTAGAGATATGGCATCAGGTTTACTAAATATGATTTCATATTGGTTATTTTTCTTGTCATCAGTTATTATGGTTGCTTCTTTGTTTGTTGAAACTGGACCTGCATCTTCTGGATGGACTATTTACCCTCCATTAAGTGCTTTAGAAGAAACTCAACCTGGTTCAGGTTTAGGTATGACACTTTGGTTGCTTTCAATGACGATATTTGTTGCTTCTTCTCTTTTAGGTGGTATCAACTATATTGTAACTATTCTTAACTTAAGAACAAAAGGAATGAAAATGACTAGAATGCCATTAACTATCTGGACATTCTTTGTTACTGCTATTTTAGGTTTGTTATCGTTCCCAGTTTTAGTTTCTGCTGTAGTTTTATTGTTGATGGATAGAGGAATGGACACAAGTTTCTATTTATCTGAAATTACAACAAGTTCTGGACAGTTAGCACAAACTGGTGGTTCTCCAATTCTTTATGAACATTTATTTTGGTTCTTAGGACACCCTGAGGTATATATTGTATTGCTACCAGCACTTGGTATTTCTTCTGAGGTAATTGCAACTAATGCAAGAAAACCAATATTTGGATATAGAGCAATGATTGGTTCTATTTTAGCAATTGGTTTCTTATCATTTATTGTATGGGCACATCATATGTTCTTGACGGGTATGAGTCCATTCTTAGGAAGTGTCTTTACTTTTACTACTTTGTTAATTGCAATTCCATCAGCAGTAAAAGTATTCAACTATATTACTACACTTTGGAAAGGTAATATTAAATTTACACCTGCTATGATGTTTTGTATTGGAATGGTATCTACATTTATTTCAGGAGGTGTTACAGGTATTATCTTAGCTGATAGTGCTTTGGATATTTCAAAACATGATACGTATTTTGTTGTTGGTCACTTCCACGTTGTAATGGGAATGTCTGCTATATTAGCAATGTTTGCTGGAGTTTACCATTGGTTCCCAAAACTATATGGTAAAATGATGAACAAGAAATTAGGTTTTGCCCATTTCTGGTTAACAATTATTTCTGGATATGGAGTATTTATACCAATGCACTTTACAGGTGAAGGTGGTCTTCCAAGAAGATACTACCAAAATACAGATTTTGCAATGTTTGATCACATGGTAGATTTGAATGTGTTGATTTCTGTTTTCGCACTGATTGGAGTTCTTGGGCAAGTATTGTTTTTCTTCAATTTCTTCTATAGTGCATTTAGAGGCCCTAGATCATCGCAAAACCCATGGAAATCTACAACATTGGAATGGACTACTCCAGTGGATCACGTTCACGGAAACTGGCCAGGAGCGCTTCCTGTTGTTCATAGATGGCCTTATGACTATAGTAAACCAGGTTGGGAAGAAGATTTTGTAATGCAAGATGTTCCGCTAAAACCTGACGAAGAAGAACATTAATAATTGAAATTATTTTTTATAATATTAAAGTCTGTACATTTGTTTGTACAGACTTTTTTTATGAGATTTATCTTAGTTTTAATATTTTCATTTTGGCTGGTGTCTTCAAACGCACAGTTGTTTGATAGCATTCAAGATTGTTTTAAATACAAGCCTAAACCCTTATTCAAAATGGATGCCCGAAATGCATTCGTCACCTCAAGTTTTGTAAAAGTGAAAGGAGTAAAATTGGGTGTGAGTTTCAATAAGAAAGTTAGAGTAGGAGTAGGATATAGTTGGATGAAAACAGATTATTTTGTAGTTGACAATCTTGATTCTACAAATCTTAGATTTGCTTACGGCAACTTCTTTTTTGAATATGCTTTTTATAAAAGTAAACATTGGCAACTTGAAATACCTTTACAATTAGGATTAGGAAAAATTACTTATAAAGATTTGGAAAAGAATATTTTGGAGCAACAATGGGTGCCGATATGGGAACCAGCAATGACATTTGAGTATTTATTTTTAAAATATTTTGGTTTTGGAGCAGGAGTAGGCTATCGTTTAGTTTTTAAATCAAAATCTCCAATTTCCGAACAGTTTACATCACCCATCTATATCTTTAGGTTCAAAATTTACTTTGATCAATTATATAAGGATATGAAGTAAATATCTATTTTAAATATATTTATAGTTATTCTATCAAAGTGAAATTTAATGCTATTATTCTTATTAATATTTAGGAATAAACCAAAGTTAATCATTGGTAATCCTTTATTCAGGATTTTGATTTCTTGTTGTTGTTTTTTGATTGGTAGTTATTGATAATTCCTCAGAAACCCTTTCGTTTCCCATAAAAATCAAGTTTAAGTAATTTTACGTACAAGGTTACTACATCAAACCCATAGTTTTGTGCGTGTTTAATTGTTAATTATGAAAAGTATGATGCAAAGGTTTATTAAAGTCTGGATGATTTATCTACTTCCCTTATTATTTGGAGCTGATTTACTGGCTCAGCCGGCTCCAAAACTGGAGGATTTATTTGTTTGTTATGAAGGTGAGGTAATTACCATAGCATCAGAGTGCGATGATTGTACAACAAATTAATGCAGCGGTTATTTCGTTTTTAATAAAAATGAGCCTGATAACCTTTCCTACGTCAATGACTATGATGTGATCAATTTTGCAGAAGGTAAAGGCATGATGGTAGAACTTATTAAATACATTGATGCTTATCAGCCTAGTAATCCTGATTATTACGAAAGAGCAGTTGTTAACATCAAAACAGGAGAATATATTATTCCGTTTGGATCTCAATATATTAAGTATGTATTTGAAGATAGATTGTTTATTGTCAATAAGGACAAGCAAGGCCGGCTTATAGATACCTACGGGAAGCAACTCAACAAAAAGATATACGGAAATATTGGGTATATTGAATCGTTAGGTTATTTTGATAAGACGATGTATGATGAAGAGGAGGTCATTTTTGATAAAAATGAAGCACCGGTTATCTCTTTCCAAAAGTTCAATATTAGTGAGGGGATAGATGCCTATAATTTTATTGCGAGACCAAATGAAGCCGTGTCTGAAGAATTGTTTGAAGGTGTTTACATCATTGATAGAAAAGAAAACACCCTTTTTTATGACGAGTATGGTGATATTTTTATTCAGAAAGATAGCTTTGGCAATAACAACGTAATTGGTTTTGGATTGGAAAACACTGAAGATAGTTATTCATTGCTCATTAAAAATAAGAAAGGTAAATGGTATAATCCCATGACAGAGTTTCTTTCCAATCATTTTATTCATTATATCTCTACCGTTTATTTGTACATAGAGGGAGGTCAGAACTCAGTTTCTCACAAAAATAAAGAGGTTTTGTGCTATGCAGCTGGTATGGAGTATGATCAGGAAACTGAAAAAGGATATTTTTTGGATACCAAGGGAAAAGTTATCGTGGAGGTGGAAGGTGCGCCACGATTTAATGCTGTGCATTTTAATGCTTCCCAGGATAAGAAAGTATATCCATTTATTTATTTTTTCACACAGTACAGCAGTGAGAGTTTTGCGGTGTATGACGAAGATGGAACAATACTGATAGCGCATCCTGATAATTATGAGTACTTTATGCCAGATGAAATCACTAAGGCTGGATATTATGCATTCATCAATGATACGTTGGATGAAACCTATCTTTTTTACGGCAAAACTAAGCGATTGTTAACACTGCAAGGAAAGCAAGAATTTAAAACATTAGCAGACGTGCAAAAGCATTTTGTTTCGGAAAGATAATTTGATTTGTAGAAAAAAAGACCAATACTTTGCCAAGTATCGGTCTCTTTCTAAGTCCTCGTAAGGTCTCAATTATTTGTAATACTCAATTTCTCTAGTTTTGATTTTTTGCACCGTATTTTCTTCCTCAGGTTGGGTAAGTACATGACCTTCATAACTGCTTTTGTAGTTAGTTTTTTCTGTGCATTTGGTCCAATTGTCCTGAGCATCATCACATAAATCTGTATAAGGAGGCTTTCTATTTTTGCATCAGAAATCAAGGACTAAGGCATCTGGTAAGTTATCTTCATTAATATCAACTGCTGCTTTTACAATGTCTATCGTTACATCATTGGGAAGATTATTCAATTGGAGTTGATCCGTTGGAATTAATTGAAAACCTTCAATGGGAGGATAGATACGGATAACTTCTTCATGATTCTCGTCACTATAACAGGTATAATTTGTAAAGATGTATTCAAATCAGCATCTTAAAAGCTAATAAACGTTTTATCTCTCTATTTGCTTCAATACAATCTGATGCTTATCATTTGTAATTCTTGTTCCCGGATTTTGGTTTCCGCCAGTGGCTTTTTTTACAGATGTGTTCAAGTATTCCCTTAATTCATTCACGGTGATGATTAGGTCTCCGTTCAAGTCTGCTTGATTTTCTGTTAAACCTTTTTTAAGAAAATAGGTGAAGATTCCATTTTGATAGGTAGCACTTTCTGCTGCATACTCCGTCCCGCCTGAACTAGCAATTACGGTAGCTCCTACACCTTTTCTGAAGTCTCCAAAGAATGATTTGGAAAGGGTAGAGGCGTTAGACTGTTGCTCACTATATTGGAAGGTTTTGCTGGCTCTAAAGTTTACTTCTCCTGTGGATGTGCTTTCGGTAGTATTTAGTGCCAATTCATCTTTATCTATCTCACCACCATGACAAGTGTCAAATAGCAGTAGTTTTTTGTTGGCAGAGCAAAGTGCCAGCCATTCTTCAAATAATGCATAACTCCATCCTTTCACTTCTGGATGATCAAAGTCCACATCATACACAGCATAGTAATAATCTAAGTTTTGATCTAGGAGGCCGTGACCGGCAATATAAATTATCACAACATCATTGATACTCGCTTGGCTTAAGAAAGTTTGGATGGCAGAAAGTGATTCTTGGGTTACTTCGTCATCTGTCAAAGTCAAATTATGTATAGAATCAAAAGTATTAAAAGTATCCAGAGACTTAAATAATTGGCCTACATCCTTCGCATCTTTGGCTGCATAGTCCAAATTGAATGCTGCGTCTGCATATTGACTTGTTCCAATAGCCAGCACATAGAGATTGCTCATCGCATGGTTGGTTTGTTTTTCTAGTACATAGGTTACAGGAAGGGTAGCGCCATTGCTTGTGATTCCTTTTATTTCCAATTCGTTCATGCCGTTTACTAGCGGAACTTCAATGCGGTAGTTGTTTTCGTCTGTATGGAAGGTTATATTTTGAGGAACGCCATTCAGCCAAAGTTCAGCTCCTTCCAGTTTTTCAGTGCAAGAAATAAAGATTTCCAAGCGTTTATCATTCGTAAATTTTGGCAAGTACTCTATGTTTTCAATTTGAAGAGATGGTAATTGTTCTATCTCCAATTGTGATGCATCCACACCAAGTCTTTTGAGTCTCTTTTCATAGGCTTTGTGATAGGCTTCTATAATTGTTGAATCTCTCGAGTGTAATCTTTCTAAAATGATATCTGGACGGTTGTATTTTACATCAAAACTAGAGATAGGAATAAAGTTATTGCCTTTTCTAAAGGACACAAAGTCAATGTTTTCTTTGGTAGCAGCGTAATAATTGTCAGGCGTTATCATAAACAATCCGTCCTTGTCTCCATAGAAACGAAGTATTTCTTTAGGGAGGACTTTTTCCTGCAGGTTCCAAAGAATAATATCACCATCGTTGCTGATACTGATCAACTTATTACCCACCAACTTCAATTGTAAAATGTGTTCTTGATGGGCTTCCCATTGTCTTATTAGTTTCATGGAAGGCACCTCATACTGCGCAATTCCAAGATTTGCAGTTGGAAGGTAGATGGACTTATTATCTTCTGCAATGGCAATGGGTGCGCCCAAATTATTGTTGTAAGAAAAAGATCCACTCTGTTTCAAGACACCTGGGTTGTGTTTTTTAATAACATTCTGATAGGCATTTGAGTCCAACATGGTGACGAAACTGCTGTCTGAATTGGGGTAAAAACCAAGTAGGGTATTCAAGTCCCATAGAATTGAACTTTCCTTTGTAGACCCGGTATAGTTTTGAGTAATAAAAGTATATGGAGAGGAATAAAAATCAATGCCAAGTTCGTCTTGTTTATATTTTTGGAAGGCACCTGTAGTAGGAAACCATTCAAAATCATTGTAATAACTACCATTGCCGTACGTTTTGTCTATTTCTCCTTTAATAATTGGCGCTCCGTTCTCATTTAAAGTAACCCTAGCATGTGAGAAACTAAGGTGGTAGCTTTTACTCTCTTGTTTTAGTCTTAGTTGTTCTACACCAAGATTTTCTTGATCTAGGAGGTAAAGGAAATCAGTTCCTTGGAATAAGAGAAACTGGGCGGTACTGTCTATTAAGACGTGCATGGGTTCAACAGGATGTCCGGTATGGTGTCTTACCTTTTGAAGATGTTGTACATCATAAATTCCTATAGTTCTATTGGTGTTTCCTTCTTCCAACCAGTTGAGTTCACCTCCTGCTATTTCCCATACTCGGGAAACAACGTATTTACTGTCTGGAGAAAACTTCACAGGGCCTGCAAATTTATATACGCTAGTGTCTGCAATGGTGTGTATTTTTTTAGTGGTCAAATCCATTATTTTAAGTTCATTGCCCGTGATATAAGCAAAGTGACTTTCATCCGGAGAGAAGGATCCGTTTTCATAGATTGGCGTATAGTCATAGGCATATTCAGCCATGATATATCCTTCCAAATTCCAACATTCATTGAGGCTTTTGCTGAAGATGACATCATCCTGCACGTACCATTCACCAGAAGGACTCATCATCGCTTTGTTTTCAAAGTCAGAAAGATTTGCTCCCGACAATGTCTGAATACTGTTAAAAATGGCTTCTATTGATGAGTAAATATAGTCATTGACAAAAAGCGTGTTTTTGGATTTGTTTTTATGAGTTCCTTTATTACCGATGATATAACTATCTGCAAGAAATTCACCTTCATACCTATCTAGCCAATCAAGACTTGGTAATTTTAATAATTCACCATTGTTAACTACTAGAAAATTGCCATCTTCTGATATTTCACCATGGTAAAAATTACTTCCAATACCGAGTATTTGCCCCGTAGTATAATCCCAACATACGCTCACTCGATCTCTTGTGCTGGCAATGATCCAGGTTTTGGTAGGATGAAAAATCAAGTTGGTTATGCCGTATATCCATTCCGTTTCATACATGATCCAATCTTTGTCTAGACCAGTTTTGGCAGCATAATCCAGTTCTTTTAGTTTGATGCCAGTGTAAAAGTCCCAAATAATGATTTTGCTATCTTGACCTGCAGTTGCTAAGTAGCGTTGGTCGGCACTGATGGCAAAAGATTCTACTTTACTCAAGTGGCCCTTTTGTTCAATTCTTTGAAATACATTATCGCTATACAGTTCTTGTGAAATAGTAGTAGTATTTTCTTTGGATAAGGATGAGGTATTTTGGTCTACATGTTCATTTGGTGGCACACCGTTTTTATATTCATCTACAGATTGAAACATTCGACTTACAATTTCGCCCATTCTTTCAATTTGATCAAATTGATTGTTGGTATAGAGGAAATCGTTATTTATTCTCTGGTATTCTTCGCTTGGTTCCAACATTTGGGTGGTTTCTACCGATAAACAGGCTGTTTGAAGTAGGCATTCCACATCTAACCTCCAATTTTCTTCTTCCTCTTCATACATGCACATTTCTGCTTTTTCTAAACTAAAACCTATGGCATCTGTGTATTCTGCTGCGTCAAATTCTTTGGTGGGAAAATAAATGGTATTATCTAAATTATATTTTGAAATATTAAAAGTCGTTTTGTTGCTTTCTTCTTTTAGGTGTTCTACAAAATCTAGTGTAAGTAGACTCAAATCTGCATTATAAGCATATCCTTCATAGAAATAATCGGCATCAATAAAATCAAATCGGTAAGTGGTTTCTTCTTCAAAAGGATCTCCATGGATCATCAAGCCACCATAATCGTTGATTTTTTTGATGTATCCATTTTTTGTATTCACGGAATAGGGAGGATCTTCTCCGGATTCCTGTGCATACATTATTTGATTGTCATGAAACGTAAGGTGGTTGTCTTGGTTGAAAAGATAAGTTTGATAGTAACTATTTAGACTGTCCTCAATGATAGGGTCAATGATAAAAGATGGGTTTCTGGCATGTGTCAATTGTATGGGGTTTAATGCTGATGCCATGGCCAATGCGTATCCTTTTCTTAAGAAAGTAACTTTATTGGAGGTTGCGCTCAAGTTGTCATACTCGTCATTTACATAGGGGTTCCAATAATATTTTGACTTGTCGTCTTCATAGAACCTTGCCTTCTTATTGAGCAGTTCTTTTCCATATAACCAATGCTTGTCTGCAATGCTGTAAAGCGCTACGCCTCTTACACCTACTATAGCCATGAGTCCGTCCACACTTACATCAAATTCTAATAAAGGTACTTGACCTTTTATCTTTTGCTCTTCTTCCAAGGTTAATTGATTGGTCACCTGGATGGTGTGGTCAAAACTGGAGGTAATGATCTTGTCCATAAACAACTCTATTCTGGCGATTCCTTTTTTGTGAATGGGCTCATAGGTGATTAGTTTTTCCAAGAGGTCTATTTTTACCAGGTTACCCATTTTATCCGCTCCCCAAACTATTTGCTTATTCAGATTTGAAAATTGTACATCATTCAATAGGTAGTCTACTTCTGTTTGAAAAAGCACCATCCGTTCTTTCATGTTGTAGATGATCACCTCATTGTTGCTGGTAGTCACCACTAGTAAGTCATCATCATCTCGGCCTAATGGCTCATAATCAAAGGCTTTAATGTATCCGGTTCCGAGTCTTAGCGTATCCGTAGGAGTAAGTATACCATGGGTGTCAAACACAATGATGCCCTCCATATAATTGGCCAAGAAGGCTTTGGAAAGCGCAGGGTTGTCAAAGTCTTGGTAATACTCTGAATAAGCAGGGTAAAAAACGTCTTCGCCAGCAAATGATTCGAAGTATTCTTGTGCTTTGGTTACTGTGGAAATGGAGATTAATAGCAATATCCAGATATAGAATGCTTTAAATTTCATATTAAATTAATTATTTTTACAAAGATAATTTTTTAAAATAGTTAATACATAAAACAAACCTTAAAATGGTAATCATCAACCCAAACCGATTCCTTTTAATTATCTTTACACTTCTAAAATTAAAATTAACAATTGCAGACAACTTTATCCATATTAGATAAAATAGAAAATCCAAAAGATCTTAAGACAATTCCCGAAAGTGATTTACACAAATTATGTAGTCAAATTAGAGAAAAAATTATTAAGGTCATGTCATACAATCCAGGTCATTTGGGGGCAAGTTTAGGTGCTGTTGAATTGGCTGTAGGAATTCATTATATATTCGATTCTCCAAAAGACGCATTAATTTGGGATGTTGGACATCAGTCATATGCCCACAAAATTCTTACAGATAGAAAATATATGTTTGAAAGTATAAGACAAAAAAATGGTATTTCGGGTTTTCCAAAAATTTCGGAAAGCAAACATGACCATTTTGGAACTGGTCATAGTAGTACTTCAATTTCTGCTATCTTGGGAATAGCAATAGCTAAAATGCAAAACAATGACAACTCACATAATATAGCAATTATTGGAGATGGTAGTCTTACAGGAGGAATGTCTTTTGAAGCGCTAAATCATTTGGTTACAACTCAAGCAAATGTTTTGGTTATCCTTAATGATAATGATATGTCTATTGACCCTAATGTAGGTGGATTGCAAAGACATTTGAATAATATTCCTATTGAAAACAATTATTTTACAAATCTAGGACTTCCTTACTTTGGTCCTTTTGAAGGAAACGATATTCAAGAAGTCATTTCTAAATTAAATGAACAAAAAGAAAAAATAGGGCCAAGAGTCATTCATTTTAAAACCCAAAAAGGTTTTGGATACAATCCTTCCCAATCTGGAAACGCAACCCACTGGCACGCTCCAGGAAAATTTGATGTAGAAACTGGAAATGCAACTTTTGGAATTTCCAATTTTCCCAAAACATATCAACATATTGTCGGAAAAGCGCTTTGTGAATTGGCTGAAAAAAATAGTAATGTTTTTGTTGTTACTCCCGCAATGGCATCTGGTTCTAAGTTGAAAAATTTTGAAACACGATTTCCAAATCAGTTTTTTGATGTAGGCATTGCTGAACAACATGCAGTTACTTTTGCAGGAGGTTTGGCAAGTGGCGGTAAAATTCCATTTTGTGTCATTTATAGCACGTTCCTTCAACGAGGTTATGACCAGTTGATTCATGATATTGCGTTACAAAATTTGAAAGTAATTTTTCTTATTGATAGAGCGGGATTGGTAGGTAATGATGGTGCGACACATCACGGAACTTTTGATTTAGCCTTTTTAAATTGTATCCCTAATATTACCATTTACGCGCCATTTAATGAACAAGAATTATATAATTTAATTCATTCAATTCCATACAATATTTCTGGACCTTTAGCCATAAGGTATCCACGTGGGAATGGTGTTTTAGACAAAGAAGTTCTTCCTTTGGAATTAAATAAAACCCCCGCTTCTTTTATAACATTAAATGATAACGGTAAACATGGTGTGATTTCTGTCGGGGGAATTTCAAATGAAGTTTCAAAAGCAATAGCATTTTTAAAAACAAAGAATATTGATTTAGGGTATTATGCTTTGCAAAAAGTTAAGCCTTTGCCAATTAAAGACTTGACTGCTGTTTTTGAAAAACATGACAAAATATTTATAGTAGAAGATGGCGTTAAAATAGGCGGAATATCATCTTCAATTTTAATTTGGAAAGATGAAAATAAATTATCAAACGAAATAGAAATTATTGCTTTCCCAGATGAATTTATAGAACATGGAACCCAGGAGGAATTGTACGAAAGTATTGGAATGAATGCAGAAAGTTTGGTGAAAAGATTTCAGTGATTTTCAAATTAAATAACAGCATCTAAAGTTCAAAATCTAATATATTCAAATTGTAAAAACGGTTAACTATAGAACTTCAAAATCATCCGCATCCAAGTGTGCTGGAAATTTAGTTCTAAATTCATTTAATTTTGTTTTCGATATTGTTTGAATAGAAATACTTTCAGAACCTATTATATGACTGTCAATCGTTTTTCCTGTGAAATCAAACACCACTGATTTGCCATCATATTCAATATTATTTCCATCCGTTCCTACTCGATTTACGCCCACTACATATGAAAGATTTTCTATGGCTCTTGCTTTCAAAAGGCTATACCAAGCATCACTTCGAACCGCAGGCCAATTGGCAATATATATTAAACAATCGTAGTTTTCTTGCTGTGTATTTCTGCTCCAAACAGGAAATCTTAAATCATAACAAATTAAGGGACAAAAACTAAAATCTTTGTAAATAATTATAGTCTTTGATTTTCCGCTGTTATAAAATTGATCTTCATCAGCCATTCTAAATAAGTGCCTTTTATCATAAGTTTTATAACTGCCATCAGCAAAAACCCAATATAATCGATTGTAAAATTTTTTATTATCCTTCGTAGCAATAGAACCAACTATACAAAAATTTTGTTGCTTTGCTTTTTGAATCATCCATTGTAAAACTTCACTACCATTATCTAAAGCAATATTTTTTGGGTTCATACTAAACCCTGTGTTGAACATTTCAGGCAAAACAACCAAATCAACTTCTTTAGGTAATGAACTCAAAAGTTCATCTAGTCTATTCATATTGTGATTGCTATCTTCCCACTTAATATCAAATTGAACAGTAGCTAATGTAATTTCAGAATTCATATTACAAATTTATGGAAATGATTTTAATGTGAGATTTGCAGCGAAACTATTTTTTAGTTTATTAAAAGCTTGCTTTTGTCATCAAAATCGATACTTTTATCCTAGTTAGGAATATTTGGTCTTATTTTTTCAGTATTTTGTGCAAGAATTGTACCTAGTAAAGAAGATTTTAATTTATGATACGTATAAAGGGAATAGTAATTTTTGTGATGTTGGTGTTGATTGCCAGTGTTGGTTTTGGGCAAAACGCTTTGGATGCTGAAGGGAAGAAAACAGGTTATTGGAAAATAACAGGTGCTATGAGTAGCGAAAAAGGGTATGCTCCAGACGCTATTGTTGAAGAAGGTAATTATGAACGTAGTCGTAAGGAAGGTTTGTGGAAAAAATATCATCCAAATGGTAAATTGAAAAGTGAAGTAGAGTATACTAAAGGTAGAGCAAACGGAACTTTTACTACATATTTTCCCAATGGAAATGTAGAAGAAAAAGGAAGTTGGAAAGGGGGAAAGTACAAAGGAGACTATGAAATGTTTTATGAAGATGGAACACCAAGACAAAAGAAAACATTCAATGAAAATGGAGCAACTGAAGGTAAGGTTCAAATGTGGTATCCTAATGGTAAATTGGAATTAGAGTTTGAAACTGTAAACGGTCAAGAAAATGGTAAGGCAACTTGGTATTACGAAAATGGAGATACCAAAAAAGAACAAAACTTCTCAAACGGAACCATGGACGCACCCGCTCAAGAATACGCAATGAAAAGCCCTCCTTACGTTGATCCTAATAAAAAACCAGCTAAGAAAGGACCAAAAATGCAAGGTACATTTAATGGGAGTAGTGGGTTGAAAGATTGTTATGGTAAAACATACGATAAAGATAAAAATTTATTAATGGACGGATGTTTCCTGGATGGAAGACTTCACAATGGTCGACATTATATTTATGATGAATACGGATTACTAGACCACATTGAAGTTTACGAAAATGGAGAATATGTAGGTAACGGAGTTATCGGAGCAAAAGACAAATATTAATTTCTCTATCTCAAGAACTAACAAGAAATAAAAATGCATCATAATTAATTATGATGCATTTTTATTTTCATCTTTTTGATATCTTATTATTAGAAATTGTTTTTTGCCTACTGCATTTAAACCTTGAGATACTGGAATTTCGTTTTTTTTGATGTTTTTGGCTAACTCCTTGGTTTACTCTTTTGCGCCATAATTTAAAACTACTTTCTTTAAGTTCGCTCCGCATTAATTTGATAACATCTTGTTCAGGTATTCCAAACTGGTATAAAATAGCTTCAAATGGAGTTCGATCTTCCCAAGCCATTTCTATAATGCGATTAATACTTTCTAGGTCTAAATCTTTATTTTTCGACATCTGCACTAATATTTAATTATTTGATGCTTGACATACCTCCATCTATATGAAAAATTTGCCCTGTAATCCATGAACTTTTATTGCTTAATAAGAAAGCAGCAGTTTCTGCAATATCTTCTGGAGTACCTACTCTTTTCATTGGATGCCTTTCTCCATTAGCGGTTATTTTTTCTTCGCTACTTAATAATTTACTTGCCAAAGGAGTATTGGTTAGCGATGGTGCAATACAATTGAATCTTACTTTGGGTGCATATTCGGCCGAAAGCGCTTTTGTAAGCCCTTCTATCGCTCCTTTTGCAAGAGAAACTTGAGCATGAAATCCAAAACCTAACCCTGCTGCAACAGATGAAAAAAGTACCACAGAAGCGTTATCCGATTTCTTCAATTTGGGTAAAACTTGTTGCAAAACTTTTACCGCCCCCAAAACTTGCAATTCATAATCTTCTCTAAAACTTTCGAGAGTTATTCTTTCAAATGGTTTGAGGTTGATACTTCCTGGACAATATACAACTCCATCTATTATTTCTGGTAATTCAGGTAGTGATGACTCTTCTTCAAGTACATCGTATTTGAAATAATGAACATTTAATGAGTTTGAAACATTCGTTTTAAGGTATGAACCATAAATGGTATGAATATCTTTAGATAATATTTTTGTGAGTGATTCTCCAATTCCTGAAGAGGCACCTATTATAAGTATGTTTGCCATAATGATATAACAATAATTTAGAGAGTTTGTTTTTATTTAATTTATTTCTTTTGAACCTTTTTTGTTATTTGATGTATTAAGGTTCAAATTATTTCTACTAAATTTATTGTTATGGGCAGATTCATATTACTAACTATTATTTTGAACTTTGTAAGTTTTGTAGTTATTGCACAACAAAAAGTCGAATTTATTAGCACATACACTTCTTCATATTGCAATGGTTGCGCTCCAAGCGATAAAGAAATTAAAGAAATTTCTACTCCTACACCATTCAATACGAAACTGTATTTATATGCTTTAGATAATCAACGCAATATGTTAATGATTGTAGATTCAAATAAAATAACAGAATTAGAATATGGAAATTATCTATTATCCTTTTCTGAATTATCGCAAGAACAGTTCGAAAAAAATAAAAATTTAAAAGATATTTTTACAAATGAAATTTTAACTCAAGAAGAAGCTAATATAAGTTTGGTCACAATAACAAATAACACAAAAAAAATAAATGTAAATTATAACTATTATTGTTCATGGGAACTTAATCCTATGGAGGAAATTCCACCAATTCCTAATAAATAAATTAAAATATCAATCATGAAAAATTCAATCTTTATTATTTTATTAACTACCATATCTTTTAATATTATGGTTGCCCAAACCAAAGTAATTGCACATAAAAGTCATAGTGGTAAATCAAATACATTTGCAAAAGCATATAAAAACAATCTTTTTGATATGAGAAACTCAAATTTTGGACTACCAGGAAATCAGACATTATATGTTTTAGATTCTGTTATTGCCATTAACGATACAATGACAATTATTAAAAAAAGGGAGTCTATCGTATGCCATAAATGGGGCACAGATTATAAAAAATTGAAAAAAAATGATTTCAAATCTATTCAAGACACACTTGTCAATAGTGAGATTTTAAATGCTGGAAATTCTATAGTATTTATTAAAGCCAATCAACACCAAATCTATTCAGAAGTTTATTTCAATAATACTATTGATGAAGTAGTATTTATCGGTTTCAAACCCCATTATCAATGGATAGAAGATTCCAGACCAGTTTCAAGGACAAGTATTAAGAAAGAAAAATAGATTTTGATGAACTTTCAACTCAAAACATTTGTTTTTCAATGGCTCATTGTTTTTGCTCTTTTGGGTGTTCTGTTTATACCTTTTTCTTTCCGTTATTTATCTTTTCAAACTGATGTATCTCAATATTTATTTAAAGATATTTTGGTGGTTTTGGCAGATTTGTGCAATCTAAAAATCGTCAACCCTGAAATTTCTTCGGATGCTACAACAATGTACTTGTTGTTTTTTGTGATGTTATTTTTCGCTTTGATCATTACAGGAACTTTATCTTTTTTTTCATTTTGGAAAATCCATCAAGATAAAATTCTGAAAACCATTCAACTCATTTTGACATTTTACCTTGCTCTCGTCTTGTTAAAATATGGTTTTGATAAAATTTTTAAAGCACAATTTTACTTGCCTGAACCCAATACTTTATTCACCCCGTTGGGAATGCTCGAAAAAGACATTTTGTTTTGGAGCACTATGGGGACTTCTCGTTCTTATAATATTTTTATGGGGCTTATGGAGGTGGTTCCAGCGATGTTTTTATTATACCATAAAACAAGAAACTTAGGGCTTTTCATTACTTTGGGTGTATTAATCAATGTGGTGTGTGTCAATTTTAGTTTTGACATTTCGGTCAAACTTTTTTCTTCTTTTTTGTTATTGATTACTTTAGTTTTATTGGCTCCCAATTTGAAAACATTTTTAAGATTATTTATACAATCAAAGGTTAGTCAATTAAAAGTTTTATCAGGAAAAAATATTATTCAAAAATCTACAATTAGAATTTCGATAAAAACAATTTTGATATTATTTTTTTTAATTGAATCGTTTTATCCTTATTGGCAAATGGGTAATTTCAATGATGACAAAATGCCAAGAAATTATTTGCATGGTGCTTATGAAGTTACTGAAGTAATTGCTTCAAATCCTCAAATAAACCTCCCTCTGATTAAGCGAGTTTTTATACATCGAAGTAATTATTTTATTTTTCAATACGAAGATGATTCGATGGAAGATTATCATTTGGAGATTTCACAAACGCATCAAACATTTACTTTGACCAATTACGACTCCGAAAAAATCGTTTTAAAGTATCAATATAATTCTAATAATAAAACCTTGCAATTGACCTCATTCGAATTGGGAATTGAAATTCATACCCAAACTATAGATTGGAAATCGTTGCCTTTGCTCCAACCTCTTTTTCATTGGACAGTGGATGAAATATGAAAGTTGAAAATTCAAAACCAAATCATCTTAAAAATAATAAAATCAGACCTTTTATTTTTTCGAAAAATTGGTGTTTTTCTACAAAAATTTTATTTAATTTTGTTTCGAAATGAAATTACAAGTAAATATTATTATTAGCATTAGCCATCACCAAAAGTGAGAGGAATAAACTTATTATATATAAGCCCCTCTCATTGAGAAGGGCTTTTTTTTTGACTAAAAAAATAGAAAAAACATGTATTACACAGACGAGACAATTGTTTACTTAAACGGAGAATGGATAAAAGCTAAAGATGCTTCAACTTCCTTATATGCACAAACTATGCACTATGGATCAGGTGTATTTGAAGGTATAAGATCTTATAATACAGCAGATGGTACTAGAATTTTCAAAGCAAAAGATCATTATGATAGATTGCTTTATTCTGCTGAGAAAATGCATATCAAAATGAACTTAACTACAGAAGAGTTAACTAACTTGACTTATGAATTGCTTGAAAAGAATAACCTTAGTGATGCTTATATAAGACCACTGGTTTATTTAGGGCAAAATATGAGTCTGCAACCTACTGAGGAAGTAAATGTGTTTTTATGTGCATGGGAATGGGGTAAATATTTAGGAGATAATTTGTTGAATGTAATGACATCATCTTATCAAAGACCTAATCCAAAATCTTGTCACGTAGAGGCTAAAGTGGTAGGTCATTATACCAATTCTATTTTGGCAACTACAGAAGCAAAAGCCAAAGGTTTTGATGAAGCACTTCTATTGGACATGAATGGAAATGTTGCCGAAGGTCCTGGGGCGAATTTTTTCTATGAAAAAGATGAGGTGCTATATACGGCTCCTTTAGGAAACATCCTTGCGGGAATAACTAGAAAAACAATATTGCAATTAGCCAAGAAAATGGAATACGAAGTAAAAGAAGTTTACTTCAAACCAGAAGATGTGCACAATGCAGATGCGGCTTTCTTCACAGGAACGGCAGCTGAGGTGGCGGGAATAGGCTCTTTGGATGGTAAAAAATTTCCATTAGCATGGGAAGATTCAATAGGATACGAATTGTCTAAAGCATACAGAAGATGTGTAAGCGAAAATGAATACCAACTTTTTGATTTAGTATAACCATGGAATTAAATAAATATAGCAAACGTGTTACTTCTGATGAAACACAGCCTGCTGCTCAGGCAATGTTGCATGCCATAGGCCTGACGAAAGATGATTTTAAAAAGCCTTTCGTAGGAATAGGAAGCACAGGGTTTGAAGGGAATCCTTGTAACATGCACCTAAACGATTTGGCAAAGGAGGTTAAAAAAGGAACCTTGGAAGAAGGTTTGGTTGGGTTGATATTCAATACAATCGGTGTGAGTGATGGTATCTCAATGGGAACACCCGGAATGAGATATTCTCTGCCTTCAAGAGATATTATTGCAGACTCTATGGAGACGGTTGTAGAAGGAATGAGTTATGATGGTTTGGTAACGGTAGTGGGGTGTGATAAAAATATGCCAGGAGCTTTAATGGCCATGATCAGAGTGAACAGGCCTTCAGTTTTAGTATATGGAGGAACTATTGCATCAGGTCATTATAATGGAAAAACATTGAACATTGTTTCTGCATTTGAGGCTTGGGGAGAGAAGATGGCTGGAACTATCTCGGATGATGAATTTCAAAATGTAAAAGAAAAAGCATGTCCTGGAGCAGGTTCATGTGGAGGAATGTACACCGCAAATACCATGGCCGCGGCAATTGAAGCATTAGGTATGGCACTTCCTTATAATTCTTCTAATCCAGCATTAGCAGATGCCAAAGTTTTGGAATCTGTGGCTGCGGGTAAGGTGATGAAAACTCTCATAGAAAAAGATTTAAAACCAAGTGATATAATTACTAAAGAGTCCTTGGAGAATGCTATAAGAGTGGTAACAGTGCTTGGTGGATCGACCAATGCCGTATTACATTTTTTAGCCATTGCAAAAGCGGCAAACGTTGTTTTTACTTTAGAAGATTTCAAAAGGATAACTGCTACAACACCTTTCTTGGCAGACCTTAAACCAAGTGGAAAATATTTAATGGAAGACGTTCATGCCGTAGGAGGTATTCCTGCAGTTATGAAGTATATGCTTGAAAAAGGATTGTTGCACGGTGATTGTATGACTGTGACTGGAAAAACAGTCGCTGAAAACTTAGCAAATGTTCCTTCGTTGTCTGCAGATCAAGATGTGATTTTGACAGTGGATAAACCACTAAAAGAAACTGGTCATCTAAGAATTCTAAAAGGAAACTTATCGCCAAAAGGTGCAGTGGCTAAAATCACAGGAAAAGAAGGAACTTATTTTGAAGGCCCTGCTATTGTTTTTGAAGGAGAATATGAGGCCAACGATGGAATTAGGAATGGATTGGTTAAAAAAGGTAATGTCGTAGTGATCAGATACGAAGGGCCACAAGGAGGTCCTGGAATGCCTGAAATGTTAAAGCCGACTGCCGCAATAATTGGTGCAGGATTAGGAAAAGACGTTGCGTTAATTACAGATGGTAGGTTCTCCGGAGGAACACATGGATTTGTTGTTGGGCACGTAGCGCCAGAAGCACAAGTAGGTGGCCCGATAGCTTTGGTAGAAAATGGGGATATCATTACTATTAATGCAGAAGAAAACACCATTACTTTAAATATTTCTGAAGAGGAAATGAGTAATCGAAAAGCGAAGTGGGAGCAACCTGTTTTGAAAGTGAAACGAGGAGCGCTTTATAAATACGCAAGAACAGTATCATGTGCATCTGAAGGATGCGTAACAGATGAGTTTTAAATAAAAATGGAAAAGACTTTACAAAAACCAGCCCCCGTTGGAACTATGAATGGTTCTCACGCTGTGGTTCAGTCACTTCTTAACGAAGGAGTTGACTTAATATTTGGTTATCCAGGTGGAGCTATTATGCCAGTTTATGACGCATTGTATGATTATGAAGATAAGTTGAGACATATTCTAACAAGACATGAACAAGGTGCTATTCATGCTGCGCAAGGCTATGCCAGAGCAACTGGTAAAGTTGGAGTTTGTTTGGCTACATCTGGTCCTGGTGCTACCAATTTAATAACTGGAATAGCTGATGCTCAAATAGATTCAACTCCTTTGGTTTGTATCACAGGACAAGTTCATTCACATCTTCTTGGAACTGATGCTTTTCAGGAAACAGATGTTGTAGGTATCTCTATGCCTGTTACTAAATGGAACTTTCAAGTTACTAAAGCAGAAGAAATTCCTTATGCATTGGCGAAAGCTTTTTATATTGCAAGAAGTGGTAGACCCGGACCTGTATTGATAGATATTACAAAAGATGCCCAATTTGAAATGTTTGATTTCAAGTACGAAAAAATAACATCTGTTAGAAGTTATATCTCAAAGCCTAGACTAAATGCCGATATGGTAAGTAAAGCAGCTCAACTTATAAATAGTGCCAAAAAGCCTTTTGTAATTTTTGGTCAAGGTGTTATACTCTCTAAAGCGGAACAAGAACTTAAAGACTTTTTAGAAAAAACATCTATTCCAGCTGCTTGGACTATTTTAGGTTTATCTGCTTTGGATTCAGATCATCTTTTAAACGTTGGAATGTTAGGAATGCATGGTAACTATGCTCCCAATAAATTGACTAATGAATGCGATGTCCTTATTGCAATAGGAATGCGATTTGATGATAGAGTAACTGGAAATCTAAATTCATATGCTAAACAAGCTAAAGTTATTCATATAGAGTTAGACCCTTCTGAAATCAATAAAAATGTATTTGCTGATGTACCAGTTTTAGCAGATGCTAAAGAAGCATTAACCCTTCTCACTACAATGGTTGAGACAAGAAATCATGAATCATGGTTGAAAGAATTTCGAGATTTGGAACAATTAGAAATAGAAAAAGTAATTCAAAATGAACTAAACCCTTCCAGTGAAGTAATGACAATGGGCGAGGTAATTAGAAATATTAATGAAGTTACTGAACATAAAGCGATTTTAGTTACTGATGTCGGACAGCATCAAATGGTGGCATGTAGATATGGTAAATTTAAACAATCCAATTCATTTATCACTTCAGGAGGACTCGGCACTATGGGGTTTTGTTTGCCAGCAGCTATTGGTGCAAAATTAGGAAAGCCAGAAAATGAAGTGATTGCAATTATTGGAGATGGAGGGTTTCAAATGACCATACAAGAATTAGGAACCATCTTTCAAAGCAATGTTCATGTAAAGATTGTTGTACTTAATAATGAATTTTTGGGAATGGTAAGACAATGGCAAGAATTATTCTTTGAAAAAAGATATGCATCAACTGAAATGATTAATCCTGATTTCCAAACAATAGTTAAAGGGTATCATATTAAGACTAATAAAGTTACTCAGAGAGAAGATTTAAGAAGTGCCGTAGAAGAAATGATATCACACCAAGGGTCATACTTTTTAGAAGTAATGGTCGGAAAAGAAAATAATGTTTTCCCAATGGTACCAACAGGGTCTTCAGTGTCTGATATAAGATTATCGTAATTCAATTAATAGAAAGTATGAAAGAGAATTTTACATTATCGATATTTACAGAAAACCACGTTGGATTGCTCAATAGGGTGACAATTATTTTTACAAGAAGAAAAATAAACATTGAAAGTATTGCAGCTTCGGAAAGCGAAGTTGAAGGAGTACATAGGTATACTATTGTTATAAGAGAAACAGAAGTGATGGTAAAAAAGGTTGTGGCTCAATTAGAGAAACAAGTGGAAGTGCTAAAAGCATTTTACCATAGAGATGATGAATTGGTCTATCAAGAAATTGCTTTGTATAAAATTCCTTCACAAGTTTCTATAGAAAATCAAGGTTCTATTGAAAGACTCACAAGAGCTCATAATGCCAGATTAATCAGTTTTGAGAAAGATTTTATTATTATTGAGAAAACGGGGCATAATTCTGAAACTACTTTGCTTTTTAATGAATTAAAACCTTACGGCTTGCTTGAGTTTGTTCGTTCTGGAAGAGTTGCAATTAGTAAACCAATGAAAACATTAACTTCTTACTTGGAGGAGTTAGAAGAATTATCAAAAAACTAAAAAGAAAAATGAAAAATTATTTCAATCAATTACCATTTAGAGAGCAAGTAATGCAATTGGGCATGTGTAGATTCATGGAAGAAAATGAGTTTAGCAAGGGTGTTCAATCTCTATTAAATAAGAAAATTGTAATTGTGGGTTGTGGTTCACAAGGTTTAAATCAAGGTTTGAATCTTCGTGACTCAGGATTGAATATTTCTTACGCTTTAAGAGCAAATGCAATTACTGAGAAAAGGCAATCTTTCTTAAACGCTACAGATCATAAATTCCAAGTTGGAACTTACGAAGAACTAATTCCTCAAGCAGATTTGGTCATCAACCTTACGCCAGATAAACAACATACTTCTGTAGTAAACGCAGTAATGCCACTGATGAAAAAAGGAGCGGTTTTATCCTATTCTCATGGGTTCAACATTGTGGAAGAGGGTATGATAGTTAGAGAAGATATAACAGTTATAATGGTAGCACCAAAGTCTCCAGGGACAGAAGTAAGAGAAGAATATAAAAGAGGATTTGGCGTTCCAACTTTGATTGCGGTTCATCCAGAAAATGATCCACAAAACATCGGTTTGGATTGGGCTAAGGCATACGCTGTAGGAACTGGAGGACATAAGGCAGGAGTGCTTCATTCTTCTTTTGTGGCTGAGGTGAAGTCAGATTTGATGGGTGAACAGACCATTCTTTGTGGGGTTTTACAATCAGGTTCGATCCTAAGTTTTAATAAAATGGTGGAGAAAGGTATAGAGCCATCTTATGCTGCCAGATTGGTTCAATATGGCTGGGAAGTAATTACAGAAGCTTTGAAACATGGTGGAATAACTCACATGATGGATAGACTTTCTAATTCTGCCAAAATGAAAACTTTTATGCTTGCAGAGGAATTGAAAGAAATCATGCGTCCTCTTTTTATTAAGCATATGAATGATATTATGTCAGGACAATTTTCTAAAGAAATGATGGAAGACTGGGCTAATGATGATGCTAAATTACTCAAATGGAGGGAACTTACGGGAGAAACACAGTTTGAAAAAACTACCTCTTCAGACAAAAACTTGCCAGAACAAGAGTATTTTGACAATGCTGTATTGATGGTTGCATTTACCAAAGCGGGTGTTGAATTAGCGTATGAAATTATGACCGAAACAGGTATCAAAGATGAGTCTGCTTATTACGAGTCTTTGCATGAAGCTCCACTTATAGCGAATACAATAGCCAGAAAAAAACTGTTTGAGATGAATAGAATCATTTCGGATACAGCAGAGTATGGATGTTACCTCTTTGATCATGCTTGTCAACCATTATTGAAAGATTTCATGAGCAAAATAGATACTGATGTAATTGGTAAGCCATTTACCAACAGACATACTGATAATCAAGAGCTGATAAAAGTAAACAGTGCCATTAGAAATCATCCTATAGAAAAGGTGGGAGCAAAATTAAGATCAGCAATGTCTAATATGACAAAAATAGTTTAAATGCACCCTCAATTAAATACAGAAACAGCGCACGATAACATCAAGCAAATAATAGGAGCAACGCCCTTAATTATGAACTTGAACGTTAGTGATGAACATCAATGCAATGTCTTTTTAAAACGGGAAGACTTACAGCCTGTGAGGTCTTATAAAATCAGAGGAGCGTATAATAAAATTATATCTCTCAATGAATCCGAAAGACTTCAAGGGGTAGTTTGTGCTAGTGCGGGTAATCATGCGCAAGGGGTGGCTTATTCTTGTTATTTATTAAAGATAAAGGGCGTTATTTTCATGCCCAAACCTACACCTTCGCAAAAGATTGAGCAAGTGAGGATGTTTGGAAAAGAGTTTGTCCAAATATTTTTAGAGGGAGACACATTTGACGATGCGAAAGAAGCAGCGGCTAAATATTGCGAGGAAAATAACATGATTTTCATCCATCCATTTGATGATATCAAAGTGATTGAAGGTCAATCTACAGTGGCTAAAGAAATATTGGAGCAAACCAAAGAACCGATTGATTATTTATTCCTTCCAGTAGGTGGTGGAGGTCTTGCGGCAGGTGTTTCTACTTACTTTAAGAAGTATTCGCCTAATACAAAAATTATTGGTGTTGAGCCTAAAGGTGCACCTTCCATGAAGGCCGCATTTGAGCAAGGAAAACCAGTTAGATTGACAAAAATCGAGAAATTTATAGATGGTGCTTCGGTACAGGAAGTGGGGAAGTTAAATTTTGAATTTTGTAAAGAGAATTTAGACGAAATCGTTACTGTAGATGAAGGAAAAGTTTGTTCAACCATTCTGAAATTATACAATAAAGATGCAATTGTAGCAGAACCCGCAGGAGCCCTTTCATTAGCAGCACTAGATTCTTTTAATGAAAAGATCAAAGGAAATAATATAGTTTGCATTGTATCAGGAAGTAATAATGACATTACTCGTATGGAAGAAATCAAGGAAAGGTCTATGCTTTATGAAGGGCTAAAACATTATTTCCTAGTAGATTTCCCGCAACGATCTGGGGCCTTAAAAGAGTTTGTGAATGAAGTGTTAGGTCCGAATGATGACATTACCCATTTTGAATATGTAAAAAGAAACAATAGAGAAAAAGGACCGATAAGAATTGGCATTGAAGTGAAGCATAAAAAAGATTTTTCTGTACTTATTAATCGTATGCAATCTAAGCAGTATCAGTACCAATACTTGAATGAAGACCCTGATTCTATTCAGTTGTTTTTCTAATCAGACTTTTTAATTTATAAACATTTATGATTGTCTTTTGTTAACATGTTGAGTAAGTTTACTTAACATTCGTTTCACAATCAATCATGAAGTTACCTTTATTTGTTTTTATTTTCTCCCTTTTCCTTTCTAATTATAGTTTTGGACAAGTTCTTTACAGTCACAATTTTGATAACTTGACAGGCTTCAGTACTACAGAGGGTTCATTCTGTACGAGTGCATCTTGTGCGAATAATGATAATACATGGGGTTTAACAACAAGTGTTGGTTGTATTTCTGGATTTACGGCAAGTACTTTTTATGCACGTGATATTGATAACACTGGAACGTGTGGTACAAATACCACAGAAACATTAACCTTTCCAACAGTTCCAATTGTTGGAAATGGGGATCTTATTTTTTCGGGTAATTTTGGATTTGATAACGATGCAATTAACTTTTCAGGGACCAATACGGTTACTTTTCAATATAGTTTTACATCTGCAACAGGCCCTTGGACTACAGGAGCGGCTTTTGCAAGTAATGGATCGGGTTCGATGAATTGTACAACTTGTAACATCACAGGAAATCTAACAGCAGATGCGGCTAATGCGTTTCAGTTTAACTTGGGAAATGGTCAAAATGGAAATACGCTGTATGTGCAGATGGTGGTTTCAGGGTTCAATGGTGGTACAGAAAACTTTTTCTTGGATGACATTGCGGTTACGCATATCGCCCCACCGTGCACAGCGCCAGCAGATAGTCCTACAAGTCTTTTATTTGGTGTTCCTACAACAACCACTATGGAAATTGGCTGGACGGATGCCATATCAGGTACAGATGTAATTGTAATTGCCAGAGAATTTGGCTCAACTCAAACCGAACCGGCAAATGGAACAACTTACACGGGCAATTTTGCATTTGGCTTAGGAGATCAGTTAGGAACGGGTAATTATGTTATTTATTCTGGAGCAAACGCAGGAGCAAGTCCTATAACTGTCACAGGATTAGCGGCTGGAACAAACTATATATTCTCAATTTATTCTTTCAACTCGGCTGATAATTGTTACAACATTGTTGAGTTGTCTGGAAATAACTCAACTCCATGTACAGCACCTACTATACAATCATCTGGTTTATCAACATCTAGTGTAACATCATCAAGTATGAATGTTACTTGGACAAATGGAAATGGCAATGCTACGTTAGTTGTGGTTCAAGATGCAAGTTCATTTCTTACAGATCCTTCAAACGGTGTAATTTACGCTGCAAATACTATTTTTGGAAGTGGTGATGAAATTGGGACAGGTAATTATGTAGTGTATAATGGAGTTGGTACTTCTGTTAATATTACTGGGTTAAATCCAGGCAGCACCTACAATATTTCAGTGTATACCTATTTCAGTGCCGGTCCTTGTTATTTTGATGTTCAAAATATGATATCAGAAACTACCACTACGGGTATTCCTATGACACAAGGTACGATTCAAACCTGTGGAGGAACATTCTATGATCCGGGTGGTACAGGAAATTATCCAAATGGAGCAATAATTACCACAACTATTCTTCCGGAAACAGCTGGTGATGCTGTTTGTCTTGATTTTACAAGTTGGAATATTGACTATAGTACTTTTGGATTTTCAACCTTGTCTTTTTATGATGGAACTTCGGCAGCAGATCCGCTAATTATGACTGCTACTGGTGATTGGACAGTCAATGGAGCTAGCGCTGCTTTTGACTTTGTTGGTCCAGGAATGGTTTGTGCTACTTCTGGAGCTTTAACTGTTGTTTGGAACCCAGATGCAACCGGAATAGGTTGGGAAGCTGACATTATGTGCTATACACCGGTAACACCAACGGTATCATGTAATATTAATGTAACTTCAAATACAAGTAACATTTGTCTAGGTGAGACTGCCCAAATTATGGCTAATGGAAACATTACATCTGTTGAGATTAGTAATAATTTTGATGATGGAACAATTGGAACAGGATGGAGTTCTTCTGTTGCCGGAGATTTCAGTAACCCATGCGGCCCAGGACCTGATGCGTCAACCTATTTTTGGATGGGTACAAATCCTGCTCCAAGAACACTTTCAACTCCTACTTATGATGTTTCTAGCGGAGCGGTAATATCCTTTGATCATAAACAAGCCATCCAGGCTGGAGGAAATCCTTGTGAAGGACCAGATTTAGTAGATGAAGGAGTCTACCTTCAATATTCAATTGATGGAGGAACTTCTTGGGTAACCATTCATTATTTCTATCCTTATTTTTACACAGATGGAAGTACTCATTTGGCTAATTGGCAAACTTACAATTTTGATATCCCAGCAGCGGCAAGGACTGCGGCAACTTCATTTAGGTTTACGCAACAAGAAATTTCGTCTAACTCTACAGATCATTGGGGACTAGACAATGTTTCCATTACATCTTTTAACCCAGTTACTTTTAGTTGGGATAATGGATTGGGTATAGGCACAACACAATCGGTTTCTCCAACCTCTGAAACTACTTATACCGCTACTATTTCCGATGGTTCAAATAGTTGCTCGGCAAGTGTTACGATTTCTATGTGTATAGTATTGCCAGTAGAATTGGCATTTTTTGATGTGGAATGTGAAAACTCTAACACAATATTGAATTGGGCAACTGCCTCTGAATTAAATAACAAACATTTCGAAATACAAGCTTCACAAAATGGCATTCAATTTCAAACTTTAGGTATAGTTAATGGTCAGGGAAATTCAAGTCAAAATAACTATTACCAATTTTTTGATTACAGTGTACAGGATTTTAAGTATTACAGATTATCTCAGGTTGACTTTGACGGGAACACTGAAATACTCTCAACGAAGGCTTTAAGTACACCTTGCGGGGTAAATGAATTGGAAATTACAAACATTAACTTTTCGAATAATGGAATCAGTGTGGTGTATCAATTAAAAAGAGTTGAAAGTGCTCAGGTTACATTGTACGACATAACTGGAAGATTAATTTATGAGAAAGAGATGAATCTATCTGCAGAAAAAGGTCAGTTTGATATTGAACTTAATGGAAACAATTCTCAATCAATGTACATTTTGGTTTTATCAACTTCTTCGCAGAGGATTTCAAATAAAATCATTACAATTAAATAATCTCATTTGGTCAAATGCCTTTTATGATTATGGATAGAGATTTTTATTCTCTAAATCTTATTGGTAATGAATTTTAATTCTTTAGATGACAATTTTTATAGCCCTATCGCCTAATATTGTCTTTATATGAACAATGTAGATGCCTGAAGGATAATCATTTTTAGAAATAGTAATTTTATTCGTATTCTTTTCTTTTAAAGTTCCTAAAGACTGCCCAATCGAATTGTAAACCTTAGCGGTTTTTATTATTTTATTACTTTCTATGTCTATATTGAAGTCTTGATATTTTACACTCAATTTAATACTAGCGTCATAGGTCGGGTCATTTGTTGACAAACTCAAATCCACCTTCTCAAAAATTGACAATCCACCTCTTTCTGTACCTAGTATAAAAATGGGTTCGTCTAAACTGTCTCTTTCAAAAACGCTAATTGAAGTGTTTATCCCAAATTTAAAGTCCAATGAATCTACAAGTGTAAATGAGTTGGTTGCATTGCCCTCAATGTCTGTATAATTAAAATTCTGCCCTGTATAGGAACCCACCCATAAATTCCAATTGCCATTCATATCTTTGGTGAAATTTGGCTTAGCATATCCTCCATATACTAAATCACGAAGCACATTGACATTTCCCATGTCTGAAGTTATGGAATCAAATGAAAAAGAGAATTGATTGCCAATGTTTTCATAATAAGCAATCTTTCCTTGTCTATTGCCTATTGCCAAATCAAAATCGCCATCACCATCATAATCAAAAAGTTGAGGGGCACTAAATTGACCAACGTCTATGGTGTTTCCATTGCTATTCGTTAATCCAAAATTGTAGGTGTATATGCCATTTTGATCTTGTCTAGCCAAATGTATCTGACCTGACTCATCACCGAAAAGAATATCTTTATAACCGTCTAATTCTAAGTCTTCTATGGTGTGGAAAATAGCATTGAATGACATATTAGAAAGTCCGCCATAATCATCAATAGTTTTAAAACTCAAAGTATCTCCTTGCGTAACATTTTCAAGCATAATTATTTTACTACCTTGATTTGTAACACTATTTGAATAGGTATTATAGCAACTTAATGCAATATCTTTTTTGCCATCGTTATTGATGTCAGTAATACTTATGTTGGAAGCGTATCCAAAATCCAACATTTCTCCTTGCAAAAAGGATGAAGTAATATGGTTTAAGACAGGATTGCTCTGACTGCCGTAATTTTGATAATACCAAGTTGCATTTTGATTATTAGATGCTAAATCAGTATTGGGCGAAACCACCAAATCTTCCAATCCATCATTATTAATATCCAACCAATAACCTGCAGGAAACCTTTCCACAGCAATAGGTAATGTGTTGTTGGGAAAATTGCTTTCAGCATTGATTAATGAAGAGTTTTGATTCACTTGATTACCAAAATTTTCTGCATAGACCATGTTGGCATATCCAACATCTCCTACTAATAAATCTTTGACTCCATTGCCATCATAATCCAAAACAGTAATAGCTGAACCCGTATGAAGTTGCTCTTTTTGTGGGTTTGAAACATTGGAGATACAAGTGTCCAACAAAAACAAATTAAAACTACTTGTTGAGGTATTGTCTTCTATGAAATGGCCCCAACATTCATTAGCCAATTCAAATATTAAACTATCACAATGCCCGTATAATTCCTGTGATAAATTTTTGTAATACTCCAAGTAAATACCATTCAAACCATAGCATAAGATGTCAATGTCTCCATCACCATCTATATCTTCTATTCCTGGTAAATCATAACTTCTGTTGAAAATTAAATTGTTTCCGTAATATAATAAACCAACACTATCAAATTCAATATTTCCTGATGTACTAACATTTTTCCATACCGAAAAATTATTACCATCATTAACAAATAAATCGTCTTTACCATCACAATTGTAATCCCTTAAAAAAGAAAAATCCTGATTTAAAAGAGGTAACGACCTGCTTAACTTATAATTGATTGAATAGTCTGAAATAACAAAATCATAAGTATAAATTAGCCAATTTTTAGCTTTCCGCTGATATATTATGAGTTCTTCCAGACCATCACCATCCACATCAGACTTATTAAATTGAGATGAATTTAATCCGCCATCTAAAGCCTTATGATAAGGTTGATTAATTGCGTTGCGAACATTAGTCGCTTTCAATTGATAATCTTGACAATTGTAAGTCTCTTTATATAAGAAAATTATAATAATTAAAAGCGTCAGTCTCATAAGGCAAATATAAGGTTTAATTGAATAACTAGTCACGATTTTGGTCTTGCTAAAATTGCTTTCAGACCTTTAAATAATGAGGGATTAATATTAGTAATTACAATTCATTACCAATAATTTTACTCACTAAACTTTTAAAATAATAGACTTCAATGCAATCAAAATATTTAAAATTCATCCTATTTACTTTCGCGCTGATAGCCCATTCTGTTTATTATTCTTGTGATGAATCGACAGCAAGTTTGACTAGTGTAACTGACAATGGAGATGGAACCTATACCGTAGTATTAGATGTTTGTACCGAGTTTTTAGGATTAGAAGCTACACCTTATAGTTGGTCTGTAGATTTTAACGATCCCATCAATATTGTTTCTGCTACACCAACTACACTTACCACTGGAACTGGAGATAATTATACCTTGAGCACTTCAGGAGGTACCGCAACTTGGACATGTGGCGGGTTTTTTCCTAGTAATAATGCTTCACTTTTTTGCTATACACTTACTCTTGTTGTGAATGGTCAACCTACCACTTCCGTAGATGTTATCACCAACAATGATGCAGCATCCTCTTTTGCAGATTGTACACATACTTTGAATTTTCCAGTAGCACCGCCTGCTTGCGATATTACAGCTGTTACAGGCACGCCTTCCGCATGTAATCCTGCCAATAACACTTACACAGCAAATGTAACGGTTACTTATAGCAATGCTCCTGCTTCCGGAAATATAGTGGTGAATGGACAAACATTTCCAGTAACTACCTCTCCTCAAACGGTAACATTAACTGGCTTAACTTCTAATGGTAATAATGTAAACGTAACTGCTAATTTTTCGGCTGACCCCACTTGTACTTTTACTCAAAACAATGCTTTTACCGCTCCGTCACCTTGTACATGCAGCATCACCGCTGTTACAGGGACACCTTCAGCGTGTAACCCAGCAGATGATTCTTATACTGCTAGTGTAACAGTAACTTATAGTAATCCACCAGGTTCAGGAAATTTAGTAGTGAATGGGCAAACTTTTCCAGTAACTGCTTCACCGCAAACCATTACATTAACAGGTCTCACATCAGACGGCAATAGCGTCAACTTATCAACTAGTTTTTCAGCTGATCCCGCTTGTACTTTTACTCAAAACAACGCATTTACAGCACCTTCTCCTTGTTCAGGAGGTGGATGTGCTGCAAATGCGGGAACAATTTCACAATAGTAAAGATGGGTAGAGTTTTATTTCTAATATTATTGTTTTTTAGTTTCAATTTTGAGATGATTGGAGCTTGTGATTTTACCACGACTCAAAGTGTAGTAATTACACCTGATGGTAATCACAATGCTGCGCCTGGATATGTGCAAGTTTATGTCCTCACTGATATAAATGGAGTAATCGTAGCAACAAGCACAACTGGAGATTTCGGAGTGCAAAATTTTGGGTCATATGATGCTTATGCTTTTAACTATGAAATTGCAAATGCTCCTGCTATTTTGCCTGCGGTTGGAATAAACATTGCTTCAATAAACGATGGTTGTACCAACTTTTCGGCTCCGCTAAATTTAACTGTTTGTGAATCTAGTGCACTTACGGCTTGTGAGGACTCAGGAGACGATATCGTAATTGCGCTGTCCCCAGATTATAACATGGATGCTACTTACAATCAAGTTTTGGTTATAGTGGATGACGCGTCAGGACAAATATTATTTGTGTCTACTGCAAATGCAGCAACTGGAACAGTTAACTATACTACGAGTGCATCAGGTGACTTGCCTAATGGGAATTATACTGTTTATGCTGTAAATTATGAAAACACATCAACACTTGCTTCATTAGGGCTTATAGTCGGAAATGCATGGGCAGGAACGTTTGGCATTGCGTGTGCAGACGCATCTGCCGGAACAGCTATTCAAGTGGACTTGTGTACTGTGATATGCGGAACTTGTACTAATCCAGATTGTTTGATTGCTGGACCATATCCAGATTATAACACGGCTGCGGCAGGACCTAACCATTGTTCTCAGATAAATGACATGTCTGCAACTCCAATCAATGGAACTACTTTTACATCTTATCACCAACTAACTTCTTCTGCTACAGGGACAGTTGGAGTTGTAATTTCAGTTGGAGTGAATGCAATAGTTGGTGGAACGCCATGTCCAGTGACGAGAGTAGCTACACTTTATCCAATCGGTGGACCATGTACTGGTGCTACGGCAATAACATTTACTACCACAACAGCCAACGGATCTCCTTTCTATAATCCAGAATGGACTGGTCTTTTGCCAAATACAGATTATGTTTTGGAAGTCACTTTTTCCGTCCCTGCAGGATGCGAAATGGTAGATCATTGCGAGTCATTCTATGCACCTTCTTGTAACAATGCAATTGGAACAGTCACTGTAACAGGTGGAACAAATGTAGGAGCAAATGAATATGATTTAACGGACTGCGAAACAATCGATTTTTCTGTATCTGGACAAAATTTAGGAGAGGGAATTCAATATGGATGGGCTGTTTTTAATTGTGCTCCAACATTGCCGCTTACAAATGCGGAACTACAAGATTTAACTTCAAACCCTTGTTATGTAGGTTCGGATTATGGAACAACCACAAGTGATGTAGACGCTGGAGGTGTTTCAGGTACTATTCCGGGAGATTACACTCAATTATGGATTTTACCTTATATCAGCGAAGCTGCTGATCAACCAGACGCCAACAATAATGGCTGTTATGCGGTGGGTACCCCTGTTCAAATAAACTATATACCACCAACTTGTGGAGATTGTGCCGCACCAACTTGTGCAGCGGATAATGTTGGAACATTCGCTAATAGAACCTATAATCTTTGCAATGATCCTTGTGCGGATTTGAATAACATGACTTATGTGACTTATCATACAATCACTACAGATGCTAACGGTAATGTAGGAGTTGTTCAAACAGTAAGCGCAGGTTGTAATGTAACTCGAACCGCTGTTTTGAGAGATGCTACTAACTCCTGTACCGCTGCAGATATTCCTGCTAATATTGCCAATGCTAATGGAGTAGGAAGTGGATTTAACCCTGAATGGACAGGTCTAGCGCCTAACACTAATTATACGCTGATCATCACTACAATTATTCCAACAGGATGTAATTATGATTATGCTTGTGTCGATTTTTATGGAATGCCGCAGTGTGGAGCAGATGCTGGAACAACAACTGCACTAACCTCTAACAGTACCAACAATGATTATGTGCTTTGTTGGGGAGAAAGTATTGATTTTACAACAACAGGATTTGTCCTTCCAGGTATTAATTTGACAGGAAATGAAGCTTTTGGATATGCTGTTTATACAGATCCAATGCCTGGAACTTCACCAAACTCTTCAGATGCTGATTTTGTGGAATATTTAATTGGGACGGGAGCAAATGCCAGTTTAACCATAACTAATGATGGTTCCTATACGCCTCCATTTATTAATAACTTGGACCAAACGCTTTATTTTTACCCTATTACGATGGATGATGGTGTGGGGCAAGATTATGACGTAAATGGTGATAACTGTTTTGATGTCGGACAAGTAATAACGGTTACGTTTTTAAATGAAATAACAGTTAATATCACTCAAGATTGTTTGAATGATGCTTCTGTTTACGCTATTGATGGTGGATATTTGGAGTTTTTTGCAGGAAACTATAATGTCACCAATCTAGGTGATGGTCAGTTAAGCACTGCTACAGTAAATGCTGCCGGAGGAAATACTAGTGTAACTACTCTAATTCCTGGTAATAATCATTACATAGATATTGTAGATGATAATGGGTGTACTTTAACCACTTTACCGCAGTTATATCCAGTAGACTTGTTTTTTGATTCCATCAATTTTACCAATCCAACTTGTAGTTATTTATGCGATGGAGAAGTATCTATTTATGCAAATAATGCTACTCAATATTCGGTAAACAATTCTCCGCTGCAGGCAAACAATGTGTTCAACAATATTTGTTCTGGAGTAATAACTGTTACAATAGAAGATAACGGTTGTGTTGTAGATAGTAGCATTATTATCACGGCTCCTACACCGGTAACGATTGTCAATTCAGCGGATAATGTTATTTGCATTGGCGCAACGGAACCGCTTACCGCTAATGCATCAGGTGGTACAGGGCCTAATTATGATTACTATTGGGACAATATATTGGGAGCTTCTCTAAATAACGTTACGCCTGTGGTCACAACAACTTATGATGTGTACGCCTTGGATGCTAATGGATGCTCTTCAGATACTAATCAAATTGTCATAGATTTATTAGAGCCTTTAACTATAACTACCAATTTATTGGATTCTATTTGTTTGGGAGAGAACATTGATATTTCTGCGGTGGCTGCTGGAGGAGATGGAAATTATAGTTACAACTGGACCAATAATGATGGAACAGGATGGACGGCCAATGGACAAATGGTTAATGTTTCACCAACTACTACTACGGAATATTATCTCACGTTAACAGACGGTTGTACAACTCCCGCAGCAAATGAAACAGTGACTATTCAAGTCAATGATATTCCTACTGCAAGCTTTACAGCAGATACTCTTCAAGGTTGTTACCCTCTTATAGTAACTTTTGAAAATACTTCAATAGGGAATCTGGCCAACAATTGCACCTGGACTATTAATGGTGAAACTATTAATGGCTGTGGCAACCAAAGTTATACTTTTGATGAGGTTGGATGTTACGATGTGTCATTATCTGTAACCAGCACGTCAGGATGTGCCAATGCGGATACGCAAACCAACTTGGTTTGTGTATATGAGTATCCAGTTGCCTATTTTGAACCAAGTAGCGAAGTAGTAAGTATTTTTAATCCGAGCATTAACTTTACCAATTTATCTACTGATAACTACAGCAATGACTGGTTAATCATAAATGTGGATGAATTCACTTCTGTAGATGTTGACTATACTTACCCAGAAGTTGCGGGAATGTATGATAATTGTTTGACGGTAACCAATCAGTATGGATGTACCAATACCTATTGTCAAGAAATTGAAGTGGAAGATGAAATGACGCTTTATGTTCCCAATGCTTTCACACCAGATGGCAACGGAGACAATGAAGAGTTTTTCGTTGTCATTAATCAAGATTTATTGGATGAATTTGAACTGTTGATTTTCAATAGATGGGGCCAAATGATATTAAAGAGCACTAGTCCATCTACTCGATGGGATGGTACGTATCAGGGACAAAACTCACCTGAAGATGTTTACGTTTGGGTGGTTCGATATAAACAATTGGGGAAAACAGGTTCTATCGAAAAAAGAGGTCATGTCAGTTTGATAAGGTGATTATCAAAAATCTCTAAGCGCCTTTTTGGTAAGTTTGGAAATAGCCCAATATTCAAAATCAAAATAACTAAAAGGTATTTGTTCATTTGGATCTTTCTTATGAGATTGCATTGCATGCTGCAACTGTTCTAAATCTGCTTTTAAAACTTCGTTATTCGTATCCTTATTTCGTCCAGAGATGAATTTGATTAATTCGTTTTCCACTTTGAAAAGCCTTTTCTTGGATTTGAAATAATTGAATGTATTTTTGGTAAGATATTCTATTGTAAAGTCATTCTTCAGTTCGTAATGAATGAGCAGATTGAGCAACCTAATTACTGATAAAAGGTCTTTTCTCACCGTTATGCTTGAGTCATTAATAACGTTGTTGGAATATCTTAAGGCCGCTCTGTAGTCCGCTATAACGAAGTAATACTTACTCATTAAGAAGTAGAATTCGTATAAATGTACCGTAGCAATGTTATTTTTAAATTTGATAAAGTCTTGATTTAAATCATCCACCAAATATTTGGCTGCAGCAAAATCATCCATTTTCAAGTAGATATCTAACTTCAGATTAGTGGAGTAAAAGAAGACACGAGCTCCAAGATTATGAGAGTTAGCAATGCCAAACTCTGTTTTTAATTTCTCTAATTTTTCAGTAATTTCCAATGCCTTTGAAAAGTCTTTGTTTTTCAAATAGGCATTCGCTGTATTGTATAAAGACGCTATGTATCCAATTGTAGAAAATTCAATTAATGCAATATTTTCTTCGTAAAGATCATTCATTTTAACCGAAAGAGATATCATTTTGTCTAAGTCATTTATGAAAAAAGCATACGTGAGATTTAACCCTAATAGGTACATCTCAGCTCTTTTAGATTGAGGGAATTTAGGATTATTTATCTCCTTATGATCTACATAACTTTTTAGAATTTGACCTTCTTCATCGGTACGCGCATAGCCTAAGTTCCATTGTTCATGGTAGGCCTTCATTGTATGAGATTGAATATCTCTGAAATTGGAAAGTTTGCCATGAAACACTTTTGAATCTTCTATTAACTCTATTACTTCTTGATATTTGAATTGTTTAGATAACAGTTCAATGAGTATTTCATTGATTGAAAGGATATGAGCAAAAAGTTCTTTTTCCTTGGCAATAACTAATACTTTTCTGCAAAGTTTTTCTGCTTGGCTATATAATCCTTTGTGATATAAAATCTCAATACTTTGGAGGAGTGAATATATCTTTGTTTTTGAATTTAAATCCAAATGAAAAGCATTTAGAGATTTTAAAATTAACTTATGGAGATAATTTTTTTCTGCAGATAAATTTTTGACAAAAGGCTTTTTTATAAGTATTTCTTCATCATAAAATTCCATTTTATCTATGGTGTCAAAAAGTTGTACGTAATCATTTTTATCTCCAATCACATGTTTTGAAGAAAAGATTTTAAAATACCTTTTTTCAGACATTGTCATTGAATGTATAAGATCAAATAATTCTAATTTTACCATATCAGACTTTTTAAATTTATCGTAAAAATACATCAATTTAATTAATATTTTGTATATTTTTACTTAGCATTATCTTTAAAATCAAACATAGGATGAAATTTGCGATTATAATATTATTGTTTTTTGGGTTTATTAGCAACTCTTTGAAAGCTACAACCTATTATGTGAATGATAATTCTTTAGTCAACGATATTTACACGACAGCAATTGGAAATAATGCAAATACTGGCCTAACCCCTGCAGATCCTTTTGCTGATTTAGCTACAGCAATTTCAATGGTTGTTTCTGGAGATGTAATACTTGTAGATGCCGGGAATTACGATGATATCAACCTTGTTTTGCCTGCAGGTTTAAACAATATCACCATTACTGGCGCAAGTGTTTCTACTACTATTTTTGATGGAACTGTAGGTAGTGGGATTTTTCTTTTTATGACAATTCGTGGTGATGATATTCTTATCGAGAACTTAACAATAACAGAGTACGACAATGCTGGAGCAATTGATATCATTAGTGGTTCTGCTTCTGATTCTACAGATGTGAGATTTAATAATTGTTATTTCTATAGAAACGAAACGTTTGCAAGTTTTAGCGCTACTCCACAAGGAGGTGCTGTGTATATTGCAACTGGAGCGGGCAATCTTCCTGCTGTAGTATCTTTTTACCATTGTCAATTGGGTGATAATTTATCAGAACAAAGTGCTGGTGGTGGAGCAATTTACATTGAAGGTAGATCAAGATTATACATGTATGGCAGTAGAATGACCTGCAATAATTCAAGAGCAATACTTACTACTTATGAAGGCGGTACCATACTTTTTCAAAATGCCTATGGCGAATTAGATAGTTGCTATATTTCAGGCAGTAAAGTAATTAACCAACAAGGAGGAGCTATTAGAGGAATCAACAGTACAGCTAGATTAACAATAAACCTTAAGAACACTATTTTTACAGAGAATACTGGTCGTCAGGGAGCAGCTGTTTTTATGGAGGACAACTTGAATTGTAATTTTATCAATTGTTTGGTTTATGCAAATACAGTAACTGGTGGTTTTGGAGATGGAGGATCAATCAATTGTTTGGGTGCCGTGAATATGTCTATCGTTAATTCAACCATTGCTGATAATCTTTCTTCTCACGCTTCGGATGGTGGTGGTCTTGCCAATGAAGGTTCTGGAACCTATAATGTTTTTAATTCTATTATTTGGAACAATCAAGTTTCTAATATCAGAACGGCCAATATAACTGCTACTTACTCTGATATTGAACCTGTCAACGCTAATCATTCTGGAACTACAGGAAATATTTTCACTGACCCTTTGTTTGTAGGGGGTAATGATTATACGTTACAAATATCTTCTCCTTGTATCAATGCTGGGGATGTAATAGGCGCTCCTACAAATGATTTAACCAACTTTACTCGTGTGGGTAATCCAGACATGGGCGCTTTTGAATCTGGAGCAACAATCCCTTCTACAAGTACAATTTGTACTTTGTTTTTAATTTGTAATCCGCCTACTGTTTTAGCACTAACTGCTGATAATTTGAATATTTGTGATGGAACTTCTACCAATATTACGATTGCGAATTCCGAAAATGGAGTGTATTATCAACTCGTTAATGATTTAACTTCTTCAAATGTAGGTAGTCCAGTAATAGGTAATGGAGGTACTATTTCATTTTCAACTGGTAATTTAAATGCCGATACAGATTTTAGTGTAACGGCTTATGAACCTACTTTTCCTTCTTGTACTTCTACACTTGGTCCCATATCTATAAATGTCGCACCTAATGTAACTCCGACTTTCTCTTTTGGAACTTCTTCAACTGTTTGTTCAAATGGTTCTGTTCCTACTTTACCAACAACATCATCAAATGGAATTACAGGAACTTGGTCGCCTAGTTCTGTGAGTAGTACAACTTCAAATACTTATACTTTTACTCCAACTGCTGGGCTTTGCGCTACAACTGCAACTTTCACTCAAACGATTAATCCATTACCATTAGTGACGGTATCTAGCAATGCAATATGTGAAGAAGGAAGTTTGACATTAACACCAACAACAGGCGGAACTTGGACGAGTAAC
>CAWUIK010000014.1:0-41908 GCA_963922585.1 uncultured Flavobacteriales bacterium
TGTAAATCGTCATTTTCGTATAAAAAAGCCTCTAAATTATCTGGAACTTCAATAATATCGCCTGTTTTGGGTTTGAGTTGTTGTTGAAGAAAAACGGGCAACTTTACCTTTCCTATAAAACAAAGCCCCTGAGAATCTTTCTTTTCGGCTGTATTCAATCCAATTTCCTTTGCTATGGCTCTTACTTCTGATTTTTGAAGATGACCTATTGGAAAAAGAGCTTTGGAAAGTTGTTCTTGATTTAATTGACAAAGAAAATAACTTTGATCTTTACCTTTATCTGCTCCTGCAAGCAATCTATGAATTGTTTTCCCTTCTTTTTCTATGGTTTCCTTTTGACAATAATGACCTGTTGCCACAAAATCTGCTCCCAAAGCCAATGCTTTTTTTAAGAAAATATCAAATTTTACCTCTCTATTGCAAAGTACATCTGGGTTGGGTGTTCTTCCTTTGGCGTATTCATCAAACATATAATCGACTATACGCTCTTTATATTCTTTGCTAAAATCTATTACTTGAAAGGGAATTCCAAGCATTTCTGCTACATCCAAAGCATCATTACTATCATCAATCCAAGGACATTCTTCACTGATAATTACAGATTCGTCCACCCAATTTCTCATAAACAAACCTATAACCTCATAGCCTTGCTCAATGAGCAAATGTGCGGATACACTACTATCTACACCTCCAGACAAACCAACTACTACTCTTTTCATTTCTGCAAAGGTACGGTAAAATCAGGAGTTAAAAAGAAACGAAAATGAGTAAATTTCATTTTTTGTTTATCCAAAGCAACCTTATTCATTTTCGATGCGTTATTATTGCATTCCTAGATCAATATATTTATTAATGACTCTTGGATTTTACACTTATCATAAGAAAAATATATGAAGCCATCAAATGAACTTTTTGAATTGATAAAATCGTTGAGCAAATCTGAAAAACGATTTTTTAAACTCTCGTCTTCTCTTCAAAGCGGAGATAAAAACTACCTCAAAATATTTGATTATATTGATAAACAATCAGCTTATGATGAAGAAGATTTAAAAGATACTTTCAAGAAAGAACGTTTTATAAAACACTTACCTTCTGAGAAAAACCATTTATACAAGTTAATATTAAAAAGTTTAAGAGGCTTTCATTCAGACAATTCTATAAATTCAGTTTTAAAAGAAGAGATAAAAAATGTTGAAATTCTATACAAAAAATCTTTATATAAAGAATGTCGAAAATTTCTGCTTCGGTCCAAAAAAATGGCAGAAGAACACGAAAAATTTTATTATTGGTTTGAATTAATTTCTTGGGAAAAACTTTTGATAGAAGAAGACTACGAACAAGGAATTTTTGATTTCGATTTAGACAAACTCATTCAAGAAGAATTAGACGTGATTGAAAGGCTTAGAAACTTAGCCGAATATCAAATGATTTATTCTCGAATCAATTTTATATTTAGGAGCGGTGGTTTTGTGACACGACCAGATGATATCGCAGCAGTTGATGAAATATCAAATCATCACTTGATTATTGGTAAAAATACAGCACTTTCTTCTAGCGCAGCCTCTATTTGTTATTATATTCAAGGTTTGTGCAACGCTACCAAAAGAGACTATGAGACTGCGTTAGTAAAATTCAAAAGAACAAAAGAAATTTTGGATAACAAACCGAAATTAAAACAAGATCTTGCGAAACGTTATGTTAGAACATTGCACAACATCATTTTAGCAAACATCAGCATTGGAAACTATGATGAAGCCACTAAACTTACACATGAACTAGAAGCACTTTATGACGCTAAAGGATTCAACACCTTTGATGTTAAAATAAAAATATTTACTTGCATTTACACTTCAAGAATTACTATTTCATACAGAAAAGGCGATTTCCAAGGCACTTTAAAAATCGTAGAAGAAATGATTGAAGGTCTAGATTTCTATAATGACAGAATGCCTAAAGAACAAGTCGTATTGTTTAGTTATCACATTGCTTATGTTTTCTTTGGCAATGGTCTTTACAGAGATGCTTTGAAGTGGGTTAATAAAATACTCAATGACAACGAGCAAAACTTACGACAAGACATTTATGCTTATGCAAGGATTTTCAATATTATTATTCATTACGAATTAGGAAATTACGATTTACTTGAATATTTAATGAAATCCACTACACGATTAATTAAAAAAAATTCAAAAACTGAATTAGCAGAACTTTCTATATTGAAATTTTTAAAAAGAATAATTCGACTGAGCGAAAGAGGTAAAAAAGATGCTTTCAAAAATTATTTAATTGAACTTAATGAAGTTTTAGACCAAGAAAATCAATCGGTAATTTTGGAATATTTTAATATAAAAGCATGGGTAACAAGCAAGGTTGAAAACATTAGTTTTGAAGAAGCAGTAGTTTTAGGATAATTGATGAGTATTTGATAATTAAAGACTTTAATAATTATCTCTTTCTTACCAATCACTTCCATAAAAATATGACTATATTTGGGGATTGAATCTGATTGTTTTTTAACAAATATTGAAACCACTAAAATTACATAGCAGCAAAACTTTAGACCTTTACTCGGCTCTAACCGAAACAGAACTAGAATTGCCCTACGTGGAAGAAGGTATTAGCGCAGGCTTCCCTTCTCCTTCTCTAGATTTTATGGATTTGACCATCGACTTAAACAAACACCTCATCAAACACCCTTCGGCTACTTTTTATGGTCGCGCCAAAGGACATTCTTTAAAAAACGCAGGGATAAGCGATGGAGATTTACTAGTGATTGATAGAAGTTTGGAACCAATCAATGGAAAAATAGCTGTTTGTTATATCGATGGGGAGTTCACCGCTAAACGAATTGAAAAAACAAAAAACGAGCTTTGGTTAATGCCCGAAAACGAAGATTATAAACCCATAAAGATTGGTGAAGACACCAACCTCATTATTTGGGGGATTGTAACACATGTCATCAAATCTGTTTAAATGTTTGCTTTAATTGACTGCAATAATTTTTACGCTTCGTGCGAAAGAGTTTTTCGACCCGACCTCAACGGAAAACCAATTGTCGTGTTATCCAACAATGACGGATGTGTAATCGCACGAAGCAATGAAGCCAAAGCCATTGGAATTCCGATGGGCGCACCCGCTTTTGAATACGAAAAAACATTTAAAGAGAAAGGTGTACGGGTATTCTCTGCTAATTTTGCTTTATATGGCGACATGAGTCAGCGTGTAATGTCTATACTTAGTGAATATACACCAGACATCGAAATTTACAGTATAGATGAAAGTTTCTTAAAACTAAAAGGATTTGATTTTTTTAATCTCAATGACTACGGCAAAGAAATGCGAGATAAAGTGGTAAAATGGACAGGAATACCCATCAGCGTAGGAATTGCCCCCACTAAAACTTTATCTAAAGTGGCCAACAGAATTGCTAAAAAATACCCTCAACAAACAGGCGGTGTGTACATCATAGACAGTGAAGAAAAAAGAATAAAAGCATTAAAGTGGCTAAAAGTTGAAGACATTTGGGGCATCGGTAGGAAACACAGCAAACGCCTCAACGGTTTAGGCGTCAAAACGGCTTATGATTTCATCCAACTTGACGACCATTTGATAAAAAAACAATTAGCTATCGTAGGACTCAGATTAAAACACGACTTACAAGGTATTCCTACACTCGATTTGGAAACTGTGCAAATCAAAAAAAACATCGCTACGACAAGATCGTTCGAAAGAAATTATACAGAATTTGAAGAACTCAGTGAAAGAGTTTCCACTTTTGCTGTTTCCTGTGCCGAAAAACTAAGAAAACAGAACTCCTGTTGTAATTCATTAATGGTTTTTATCCACTCCAACGGTCATAGAAAGGACTTGCCTCAATATAGCAGGAACATTGTACTGAAACTACCCTATGCAACAAATTCAAGTATAGAATTATCTAAATTTGCAATACAAGCTCTCAAACACATTTACAAAAAAGGATATGCTTACAAAAAAGCGGGAGTTATTGTTCAAGATTTTGTACCCGCTAACAATCTTCAAAAAACCCTTTTCGACAACAGAGACGAAAGACACATCCCTTTGATGCAAGCCATAGATAAAATGAACAAAATATTTGGGCAGCAAAAAATTAGAATTGCTTCGCAAGATCTAAAAAGAGTATGGAAGATGAAACAAGAAAAATTATCTCCTCGATACACTACTCACTTGTCTGACATCATAACTATTCGAATATAATGTGCTTTCACTCAAAACAGTCCAAATCTGCTCAAGAATTAGAACAACGTTTTAAGGCTAAGTTTGAAAAAACCACAAACTATCAACCTGCTATATATAATGCATTTCAATTTCCAAAAACACCCATCATTACCAACCAAGAAATCGAAAAGATTCAATTATTTCAATGGGGATTGATTCCGTTTTGGGCAAAAGATGAAAATATAAAAAAGAACACACTCAACGCTAGAATTGAAACTATTACAGAAAAGCCATCTTTTAAAAATGTTGTTCATAATCGCTGTTTGATTCTATCTGATGGTTTTTTCGAATGGCAATGGCTTGATGATAAAGGAAAACAGAAACAAAAATATTTAATTACGTTACCAGAAAATAATGCATTTGCATTTGCTGGATTATGGAGTGAGTGGACCAATCAAATAACAGGTGAAATCCAAAAAACCTATACAATTCTTACTACTGAAGCAAATGAATTAATGAGTAAAATTCACAACACAAAAAAGAGAATGCCCCTAATTATTGAAAAAAGCATTGAAACAGAATGGCTCAAAGGAGGTGAAATAAAAATTCAAAACGAGAATCTTATTGCTACACCTATCTCAAAGTGAAATTTATTATTAAAAGTAATTCAAAAAAAAAGCCTTTTCAATGAAAAGGCTTTTTTTAGTATGTAATGAAGTGGAATATTATTTTTTGTTTTTATTCCAAACATCTCCAGTTTTGTTGTCATAATTTACATAGTATAATCCTTTTTCAAGATTACTACAATCAATCAACTTTCCATAACCTTTTTTCACCATGTTTCCATAAGTATCAAAAATCTCATACAAAGTCTCTCCGGTAAATTCTACATCTTTTCCTTTGTCTGTAACTAATGCTAAAGCTGGTGCATCAGACTCAACAGAAGCTGTAGTAGAAATATTAGGTTTACCAGAATAATCAATTTGTTTAACTCTAAACTTGTTAGTTCCAGAGTGAAGTTCAACTTGAAATTCGTAATTATTAGCGCCAGAAGTACCTATTCCATCGACCTCTCCTACCTTAATCCATTTGTTCCATCTGTATTGCTCAACAATGTAAGTCAACTTACCTTGTTCACCAGTAGTACTCCACTTAAGGATTTTGGAGTTTTCTACTTTTATACTAGTAGTAGAAAATGTCGATTTTGGTTTTAAAACCTCAGGATTTAAAACTTTTGGCAAACAATCCGCTTTGTGTTCTATTTTTACAACAACTGGATCTCCAAGTTTTAAATTCAAGTTTCCAAAATCAATTTCAAATGCACTAGAACTGATTTGATCAGTAGTTGCATCTCCATTAACAGATACTTTAATCACACAGAATCCAACACCACTAGATGCAAATGGATTTTGAACATAAAGGTTTTTACCTTGGTAATGACCTTCGTGAACAATACTTGCCTGGTTTTGAGAGATGCCTAATCCAAATGTAAATACGGCAATTACAGTAAGTAATTTTTTCATTTTATAATAACGTTCTAAAATTGATAGTATATTTCAAAGGGCAATATTAAGAGCATTTTTTTTAATTTCAAAGTATTTTCAACTTTTTTTTGATAAAAACTTCATTTTTTTCTTCGATGAATCTCAAAAATTAGAAGATAATCTTTTACAATTCAACAACAAATTTTTTCATATTGTCATAATTTTTCAAAAAAGTGTTGAAATAAAAAAAGGTTTTTTTATCTTTGAAAATTATATTCATTTTTTCAGAGTCTAATTCATAAGTTAATTCGAAGTTAAAGACTAAAAAGAAATTGAATTAATTACACAGTTAATTTTATAAAAATATGAAGATTAAATACATATTACCATTATTATCACTTGCAATGACAAGTTGTGAATCAACTAATGAAGAAGAAGGAAACAGCGAAGTAAATAAAAGGGTGTCTGATGGAAAACCCGTCTTTTACGGAGGTACTTTGCATGTGTGTGAAGATGAAACTTTTTCATCGCTATTTCCATTAGAAGTGGTTGATGTTACTTCATTTAAGATTGTGACTCAAATACACGATGGACTGGTAGAGTATGACCCTAGAGATTTTAGTTTAAGACAGGCGATTGCCGAAAATTGGACAGTAAACGATGAAAGCACAGAATTTACTTTCAAACTTAGGAAAGATGTAAAGTTCCATGATGACGACTGTTTTTCTGGAGGAAAAGGTAGATTAGTCAACGCAAATGATGTAAAATACACTTTTGAACTTTTATGTTCTAAAGAATTCGAAATTAACTATGCATCATTAATAAAACCATATTTGAAAGGTGCTGAAGAATTTTTTAATGGTAGTGCTAATTCTATTAGTGGAGTAGAAATCATTGACGATTATACAGTCAAATTCTACCTCAAAGAACCATCTTCTTCTTTCATATACATTTTAGCAATGCCTAATACTAGCATTATTGCTAAAGAAGCTTATGAAAAATATGGTAAAAAAATGACAGTAGGTTGTGGACCTTTTTTGTATACAAAGCCTAAAGATGAAACAAAAGAAATATTTTTGACTTACAATCCTAAATATTACCAAAAAGACAATAATCAAAACGCCTTACCTTATTTAGATAGTATCCACTTCTCATTTATTTCGAGTAAATTAACTCAACTTGAAAAATTTAATGCTGATGAACTATCAATCATTGAAGGGCTACCTTCTGCTAAAATAGCTCAAGTGGTATCTGAGAACATTGAAAACTTTAAAAACACACCACCTAAAACCATTTTAGACAGGCAACCAGATTTGTCAACTCAATATTATGGTTTCACTTGTTCAAAAGCCCCATTTGATAACGTAAAAGTTAGACAAGCTTTCAACTATGCAATAGATAGAACTTCTATTGTTAACAACATATTAAACGGACAAGGTACACCTGGGACTCACGGAATTACACCAAAAATACCTGCATTCAACTCTTATGATTTTTCGAGAATTAGTGGATACTCATATGACCCTATTCTTGCAAGACAACTTCTAGCAGAAGCCGGGTATCCAGAAGGTAAAGGATTCCCATCTATTACTTTAGAAATTAATCTTGGAGGAAGTGTACATAAACTAGTCGCTACCGAAATAGAAAGACAGTTGAATCAAACATTAGGAATAAACATAAGTATTGATCAAGTTTCTTTTAAAAACAAAATTGAAAATTCTAAATATGGAAAATCTGAACTGTATCGATCAGCTTGGGTTGCTGATTATCCATCGCCAGAAAGTTTCCTATCTATACTTTATGGCGCAGATGTTCCTGAATCAATGGACGAACCTTCCTACCCGAATGCTATGAGATATAAAAATACAGAATTTGATTCCCTATTTAATCTTGGAAAGATAACTGTAGATAATATTAAAAGAAATGACTACTTTGCTGAAGCAGAAAAAATAATGATGGAAGAAGCTCCAATCATCGTGATTTGGTATACTGAAAATTATACTTTATATCATTCAAGAGTAAGAGGTTTCTATAATAACGGCCTACAAATTGCTGATTTTTCAAGAGTTTACCTCAAAGAGATGACCCAAGAAGAAATTGAAGAGCAAGAGAAAAAAATTAAAGGGAATATTTAATTAGTATTCGCTAAAAAGAATATATTATGTTTAAAGCAAATAACACACCCGGAAATAATAAAAAAATGGCAGATGTAAATGCACCCGACAGGTTGAATAGAATTGTAGAAGGCACTGTAATTCAAGGTGAAATCAACGCTGATAGTAATTTAAGAATTGATGGCACAGTGAAAGGAGAAATTACAACTAAAGGAAGACTTGTAGTTGGTGTAAACGGAAGAATTGAGGGGAATATTATTTGTCAAAATGCAGATATTGAAGGTGAAATAATTGGAACTATTAAAGTAGAAGATTTGCTTTCTCTTAAAGCAACAGCCAAACTAAATGGTGAAATGACTACTAAAAAACTTCATATTGAACCAGGAGCAGATTTTACAGGAAGTTGTACAATGTCAAACTCTTTAAAAAAAACTTCCAGTAACTTAGACAAAACTAATGTTACAGTAGAAAAAATTTTAGAAGAGCATAACTAAGGTTTTCTGAGAAATAAAATTCGCATATTTTTATTAATCATTGCATCAGTTTTAGCAGGATTCGTTTTGGATGACAAATTCAAAATAGATTATCCAGTTTTTAGAATTATTTTTCCAATCGCTGCAGTATTAATGTTGTGGATGATTATTTCTGATATTAATCAAAAAGACAAAGAGCAATAATGGCTTCCAATAATAAATTTTTAAGAATGTCTAATGCTGGAATCCAGATGGGTGTTGCTATAGGAGGGCTTGCTTGGCTTGGTAATTATATAGATGAAAAAAACAACATAGAGAACAAACTATTCACTGTTTTATTAGCCTTGTTAGGAGTTGCAATTGGTCTTTATATAGTAATTAAAGAAGTAATGAATATTTCAAAAAATGACGGAAACGATAAAAAATAATAAACCTATATTACTGCCTTTCATTTTATTAATTGTTGGAGCAACAATTCTACATATTGGTTTGACATATAGTTTATTCGAAATATTTTCTTTAAAATTATTAATTCTAATTCATGCATATCTTGGTTTGATCTTGATTTCAAGTCACTTTATATTAAAAAAAGTAAAAAGTATAGATGAAACTAAAGTTGGCCTGGCATTTTTAGCAATGACAATGTTTAAAATGATGCTAGCAATCGGCTTTTTAATTGTACTTTTTAATATTTTTGAGTTCAAAAGAATTATAATAATTTCACATTTTTTTGCACCTTTTTTTTTATATCTTACTTTAGAAGTCATTTTAACTTTAAAACTAATTAGATAATTTATTAGATTTGCATTATATTTTTAAACTAAAAAATCAATTTAACTATAAATAAACATGGCGAATAACAAAATTTTAGTACCGACAGACTTCACTGAAGTAACTCACACCGCAATGATTCACGCTGCTGATCTAGCAAAATCTATTCATGCAGGTATTTATTTGCTCAACATTGTTGATGATAAGGATAAACTAAACGCTGCTAATGACAAAATCAAAGAAGAAATTGAATACTTAGCAAGATACAACAAAGACATCGAGGTTGAAGGGATTGTTAGAGTTGGAAATATTTTTGAAGATATTGGAGATGTTGCTTCTGAAAAAGGAGTGAAATTAATTATCATGGGAACTCATGGAGCAAGCGGATGGCAAAAACTTACTGGAAGTTACGCTTTAAAAGTAATTACAAATTCTAAAGTTCCTTTTATTGTAACTCAAAAAGGGACTAAGAAAGAAGGTGGATATGATAAAATCCTTGTTCCATTAGATTTACACAACGAAACTAAACAAAAATTAGAAATCGTAGCTGATATGGCTCGTTACTTTGATTCTGAAGTTCATATTGTTACTCCTAAAGAAACGGATGAATTTTTGAAAAATAAACTCAATGGTAACATTGCTTATGCTAAAAAATACTTAGGAGAAAAGAAAGTTAGATGTGCAACACATATTGCTGACAAGTCAGGTGATTTTGTTGATCAACTTTTAGATTTAGCTGGAGAAATTGATGCTGATTTAATTACCATCATGAATATGCAAAGAGGTTCGTTAATGGGAATGTTGGGAGCAAGATACGAACAACAAATCATCACAAATGAAGATCAAAGACCTGTATTGTGTGTAAATCCTAAGCAAGTTTCATTTGCTACGGGTTCTGCAATAGGTAATTCATTCTAAAATAAAAATATTTTAACCTATTTTCAAAAACACTTGTTCTATATAGTTCAAGTGTTTTTTTTCATAATTTTACTTATATAATATCATTTAATTACATTTAATTTTGAAAAAATAAATCTTATGAAAAATATTATGTTACTGGGTAGTGTTTTACTGTCTCAATTAATAACAGCTCAAAATGATTTAAAAATTAATAAATATAGCGATCCAGAATGGGATGATTCTACAAGGATGACAATCACTATTCAAAATAAAGGCGCGGCAATTTTTGATACTGTTTGGCTTAAGATTTCTGATGCAGATTTATCTATCTCAGATGCTAAGTGTAAAGTTTCATAACATTTTTGATGAAAATAAGAATTTCGAAATAGAAGGTGAAGAAGATTCTTATTTTGAACATTTTTTCCCAATTGTTAATTTAAATAAGAACGAAATAAGGGATCTTAATCTTAATCTAGGTACATACTGGCCTTATGACCCAAATTGTGAATTAAAAATCGAAATCGACTGTAAAAATAAAATCAAAGAAACAAACGAAGAAAACAATGTAGAATACTTTGTTGCTGGTGGATAAATACTTTAATTATGCTTTTTTCAATTGTAAAAATATTTTTAATGACAAATCCATAAAGAGTATTTTGGGATTAGCATTTCTTTCGATATGATAGTGAGCATCTTCAATAGCTTCTGAAAGCAAAACAATATTATTGTGATTTATAAAAGGCGAGAATTTAGTCAAAAAAGCTTTTTGATCTGCTGTCATCACAACTGTTTGTCCTTGAGTATAATGACCAACTATGCTATTTCTAAACATTTGCAAACAATACTTTAAAAAGGACTTTTGTGATTCCCGACCCGCTTTTGCGATCGTTTCAACCCAATCTATTGTCTCTGGCACACTTCTTTTATAACATAACCTCATCCATAAAATAAAATTATCAATATTAAAACTTGAAGCCTCTGATTGTTTAGAAAGTCTTATTGCTTCTGTAATATTTCTTTCCGATAAATAAACATTGTTCTCGGCTTCACTTTCGCTTACTCCGTATCTATTTAAAAGATAGGATTTAATTTCGGCTACTTTTGGAGGAAGAACTTTAACAATTTGAGTTCTAGATAAAATTGTAGAAATGATATTATCAGCTTGTTGAGAAACCAAAATAAACAAAGTTTTATCAGGTGGCTCTTCAATTAGTTTCAGTAAATTATTAGAAGCAGGTGCTTTCATATATTCTGGAAGCCACATAATCAAAACTTTATAACCTCCTTCAAATGACTTTAGCGAAAGTTTTTTGGCTATAAGATGTGCTTCATCAACAGGAATATTAACTTGTTTGTTTGAATTTCCGAGTTCTTGATACCAATCATCCAAACCGAAATATGGATTTGAAATTGCTAAATTTCTAAATATAGATAAGACATCATCAGTTGTACTTATTTTATCAGCCTTATTTACATGTATTGGAAAAGAAAAATGAACATCTGGGTGTTCTAGTTTATCCATTCGTGTACAATTTCGACAAACTCCACAAGCATCATCCGTTTTATTTTCACACAAAAGATACTTCACGTATGCAAGGGCCATAGCAAACCCTCCTGAACCTTCGTTTTCAAGAAATAACTGTGCATGACTCACTCTTTTGTTTTGAATCGTATGAATCAATTGAGATTTTAACTCTGAATTTCCTATGACATCTTTGAAAAGCATACACAAAGATAAAGAATACCGTAAAAAGGTATCATTATTTTTTTAGGAACTTACAAATAATTCCCTCCAAACGTATTGCTGTCCTCAACAGCTGGCACTACAATTTTTGATAACTCAATCAAAGGATTATAAAGCAGGGATTTTTGTTTGACATCATCATCTATGAAATGAAATCTTGTATCATATTGATTGATTATTATTATTAAAAAACTCCATATCAAAAGAATTTTAGATACCCCAAAAACAGATCCTGCTATTTTATTTGCAAATTTTAGTTGAGCTATATTAACTACCTTTTCCAACATTTTTCCAATCACAAAAACAACTACTACTATGGTAATAAAAATAATTGAAAAAGAAATAACAGGCTCATATTGATCATTGATATAAGTTTTTACCCAATCTGAGATAAGATCAGAAAAATGAATACCTCCCCAAATACCTAAAACAAAAGCCAAAATACTAGCAACCTCTATAATTGCTCCTTTAATGAAACCTCTAAAACCTGCCCAAATTAATGGAATAATTATTATAATATCTATGTAATTCATAAGTTATTCTTACAAATATATATAAAATGAAAATGTTCAAATTGAATATTTCATAATGATTTCCACAGATTATTGTGCTTAGTTAGTGTATCTGAAATCAAATAAAGAATAAAAGAATACAAATGAAATAATTGATTTTTAAAATTAAATTAAAGATGCCTTTTCTTGACCTAGATCAATGGAATAAGACAATATTCATATCTAATTTTGTAATGTATTTAAATGTTACAATAACTTATTATGGAAAATATTATATTACATAGATCAGATTCTAGAGGTATTGCCAACCTTGGCTGGCTCAACTCTAGGCATACATTTAGTTTTGCTAATTACTATAATCCCGAAAGAATGCACTTTGGTGCTTTAAGAGTGCTAAATGATGATATCGTTGCTGAAGGCATGGGTTTTAGCAAACATCCTCACGAAAATATGGAAATTATTAGTATTCCTTTGGAAGGTGACCTAGAACATAAGGATAGCATGGGGAATACAACAGTCATTAAGAAAGGTGATATTCAAATAATGAGTGCTGGAACAGGAATTGTTCACAGCGAATACAATAAGAATAAATATAAAAAGGTAAAATTTCTTCAAATATGGCTTTTTCCAAAATTAACCTTTAAGTCCTCTAAAATTGAATCCAAAGGTGGAAACGATTATCTTTTAACAGGTGATTTGACAATAAAAGAAACCACGAAAGCAGTTACTTTAGATATAGAGTACAGTGGTCTAATGAAAGACCCTTGGGGAAACACTAAAATTGCTATTTCTTTGAATGGAAAAATCAATAGAAAAGATTTTGGACTAGCTTGGAATGCAGCACTGGAAACCGGTGGTGTTTTGGTTGGAGAAGAAATCAAACTAAATGCAGAAGTGCAGTTAGTAATGCAATAATCTAAACTTACTTTCATTTCACAAAAAAACCGCTCTATAAAATAGAAGCGGTTTTTTATTATTCAATATTATTTAGTTGTTATTCTACAACACCATTTCCTATGTATTTTCCGTTTTTATAAACTTCAATTTTTTCAAGCAATCCATACTCATCATAAATGTAGTGTTTTCCATTAAATAACTTACCATTTTTGAATTCTCCATCCATCAAAATATCTTTGTTACTATTGTATGTTTTGTGATAACCATCTACTATACCTTTACCAGTTTTTTGAGCTTCGTTTTCATCTCCTTTTGCTGCAATTCCATCTCCAACTTTTTGCTCCTCTTTTTCAGAATCTAATATTACAGGTGGATTTACCATCGCTTTTTCTCCTGAACTTTTACCATTTCCTTCAGCATCAAACTCTATGATTTCTTTGATATCACCATTTGGCCAGTATCTTGTGGCAGTACCTACATTTTTTCCATTACTTGAGTTAAATTCCAACTCAACTTGTCCATTTTCGTAATAATATTTCTGAACACCCTCTGCTTTTCCTTCAGCATTAAAGTTTTTTTCTTGAGCAATTACACCATTAGAATGATATCTAATAAATTTATCTTTATATACCTTTCCTCCCCAATATCCTTGCTCTTCTACAGTATTCTCTTTATTGTTGTAGTAAGTTTTGAAATCACCAATAGCCTTACCGTTTTTGTAGAGAATTTCGCTTTGTAAATTTCCAGTAGGAAAATACTTTTTCCAAGTACCTTCTTTTCTACTCATTTTATATCTCCCTTCCTCGATTACATCATCTGGTTTGTACTCTGGAACATTTCTCATATGAGCATAGATAATCCAATAGCCATGCTTTTTACCTTCCATTTCTTGATTAATGGTGTCGAAATTTTGATTGATTGGGTCTCCTTCAACATTAGCGAAAATCTGACCGATACAAATCAAAAATATAATAGTGTAAATAGTTTTCATACTGCTAATGTAATTAAAATGAATTCTCGTTTGAATTTTTTTCGACAAATAATAATTCACTGTCGATTAATATCTAATACGATGCCAAGTTTGAAAAGTTACTTTTTATTTATAAAAAATAACAACAAAATAGACGAATATGTACTATTTGAGGTTGAATCGTATAAATATCTTAGTTTAAGCAGATTCTAAAGCATTCATATCTGTATTTAACGATATAAAATTAATTTCCTTTAAAGTTAATACCACTGTCTTCTTTTTGGATAGATTCGCTTGGATATATATTATTATTAATTTGAATATCAGCGAGTCTATTAGATGGATCAATAACAATCTCTTGAATGTCTTTAGAATTCACACCAAGAGAGAAGCTATAGGTTGGATATACCCATGGCCAATCTGCTAGATTAACTCTATCAATTTGCAATAAATCATTTCCCTTTTCACCTCTCATAATTCTCAATGGAATATAATACCATTTTAAAGAACCGTCTTTGAATTTAATTACCACATCTAAAGGCATTGGCATAACACCAATTCTTTCTAATGTTATTTCAGCTTTTCCGTTGACGTCTTTAACACTTTTCATTCCATAATCTATGGTGTTTGTTGTTTCCACAAATTGCTCAAAATACCAATCTAATTCAAGACCACTTACTTTCTCCATCACCCTTTTAAAATCTTGATCAGTAGGATGTTTAAATTTCCATTCATTGTAATATCTTTTCATTCCTTGCATAAGCGCTTCGTCACCAATAACATATCCCAATTGCATAAGCAAAACAGCACCTTTTGAATAAGAATTGCTTTCATAAACAGCATTGCTTTTATAAAAATCTGCATGAGTAGTTAGTGGCTCTTCTCTATCTGTTTGCGCTAAACGTATGTATCCGGAATAACTTCTAGAAACTGGGTTTATTGAATTTTTTTCATACAAATAATCTAAAACTTTATATTGAGCAAAAGTTGTGAAACCTTCATCCATCCATGAGTATTTTGCTTCGTTGGTTGCCATCAAACCTTGAAACCAACTGTGAATTGCTTCGTGCATTGTGACACTTAGTAAACCTGCAAAACTACCAGAAGCTGTGATTAATGTACACATTGGATATTCCATTCCTCCATCTCCTCCTTGAATCACTGAGTATTGTTTATAAGGATATTCACCAAAATTTTGATTTACATATTCAAAACCTTGCTTGGTTAGCGGCACTAATTTTTTCCAATTTTCTTGAATGGAATCTACTTGATATAAAAAATGGATTACAGTTCCATTATCCAAAGTAATTTGGTCATGTGCGAAATCTGGATCGGCAGCCCAAGCAAAATCATGAACATTCGGAGCGTTAAAATGCCAAGTTAATGTATTCCCTTTATTTTCTATCAATTTTTTACCGGAATCTTCATATCCATAACCCACTTCTTGAGGATTTTGAATGTAGCCCGTTCCACCTAAAACGTATTTTTTGTCAATCGTAATTTTCACATCAAAGTCACCCCAAATTCCGTGAAATTCTCTACCTATGTATGGATTTGAATGCCAACCATCTTTATCAAACTCACACATTTTGGGATACCATTGCGTCATAGAATAATCAACTCCTTCGCTATTGTTTCTACCTGTTCTTCTAATCTGAACAGGGACTTGACTTTCGAACTCCATATCGAAGGTGGTTTTCTTTCCTGGTAAAATTGGTTTATCAAGTTTGACTTCCAAAATAGTTCCGACCTCTTTAAACTGGATATCTTTTCCATCTCTTTTAAGCGATTTTACTTTGGTATATCCAATCTCACTTTCTTTCAAATGAAAAATTCTATCTTCTACTCTAGGATCTGGATCCGAAATAGTTCTAGACCTAACATCCATCATCGAACCCGGTTGGAAAGCGTTGTAGTATAAATGATAAAAAACGCTATGTAAGGTATCGGGAGAATTGTTGGTATAAACCAATTTTTGCTTCCCTTGAAATTGATGTTTTGTAACATCCATGTTGATTTCCATTTTGTAGTCAGCATGTTGCTGCCAATATTGGTTTTGTGCACTACATGCATTAGTTAAAAGCCAAAATGAGATGATGATTGTTATGTATTTCATTGATAAATATGTTAAATAAACTGTTCTTTCTTTAAATCAAGCCATTCTAATGTAGCATTACAAAAAATGTCTTCTACTATTTCATTTGAAAAATTGTGATCCGTAATAAACTTTCCAATTTCTAAATCGCCTAGAGGAAAAGGATAATCACTTCCTAAAGTTACTTTTTTGGACCCTTGCATTTTTAGTACATATTCCAACATGATAGGGTCATGAGTGATGCAATCTACCCAAAATTTACCTAAATAATTTCTTGGGTTGTTGGGATTATCTATGGCGACTAAATCTGGTCTACAATTAAACCCATGTTCTATTCTTCCAATAGTTGCTAGAAAAGAACCACTTGCGTGACAAAAATTAACTCTAAGTTTTGGAAATTTATCGAAAATACCACCAAAAATCATTGAGCAAATCGCTCTTGAAGTTTCTGCAGGCATTCCAACAAGCCATGGAAGCCAATATTTTTCCATTTGTGATTTACCCATCATATTCCAAGGATGCACCAAAACTGCTAAACCTAATTTTTCGCATGTTTCCCAAATAGGGTAAAACTCTTCTTCATTAAGATTTTTATCGTTAATATTAGATCCAATCTGTATTCCAACCAAACCTATTTCTTTTAAGCGATGTAATTCCTGAACGGCCAATTCAGGGTCTTGCATAGGAATGGTTCCTAATCCGATATAATTTTTAGGGTATTTTTTTACAATCTCAGCAATGTCATCATTCAAAAATTGAGCAACCTCAAGACCATCTTTGGGTTTTGCAAAATATGCAAACAAAACAGGTATGGTGCAAATTACCTGAACTTGTGCATCGAACTTTTCATATTCAGGAATTCTAACTTGAGGATCCCAACAATTTTGAGCAATTTCTCTAAAAAAAGTTTGCCCTTGCATCATTCTGGCATATCCTTCTCTGTGATGTTCTAAATGAATAAACCCATCATAGCCAAATTGTTTTGCCCATTTAGGCATTTGCTTTGGCATTATATGGGTATGCATGTCTATTTTTAACATTATCCTATAAACTTCTTTTTAATTTTGGTAAAGATAAAACTTTATGTTCATTTGTTAAACTATTCTGTATCGATTACAGACTCTTTGTTCTTCCTCCATCCACGGGCAAATTCACACCGTTGATATAACTCGCTGCAGGAGATGCCAAAAAAGCAATTCCATTAGCAATTTCAAAAGCTTCTGCAAAACGTTTTGCAGGAACTTCATTTGTCATAGCATCAGAAACTTCTTGAATTGACTTTCCTGTTTTTTGAGCTTTATTTTCTATAATTTGCTGTAATCTTATAGTATTTGTGGCTCCTGGAAGGACATTGTTCACCGTTATCCCAAAACTTCCTAGTTCATTTGCTAAAGTTTTGGACCAATTAGCTACAGCACCTCTAATGGTATTTGAAACTCCCAGACCATTTAAAGGTTGTTTTACAGATGTTGAAATAACATTAATAATTCTTCCAAAACCTTCTTTTTTCATACTAGGTACAACAGCTTGCGCTAAAATTTGATTAGCAACTAAATGCATATTGAAAGCATGAATAAATTCATCTACTTTGGCATCAATAGCTTGTCCTCCAGCAGGCCCCCCAGTATTATTGACTAAAATATGAATTGCACTAATTTCTTTTATGAAATTTTCTACTTTTACTTTTATCTCTGGCGGAAAATTAAAGTCTGCTTTTATATAGTAGTGTTTTTGGCCTTTTGTCGTATCTAATTGTTCTTTAACTTTTATTAACTCAGCCTCATTTCTTGCCATCAAAACAACATTTGCCCCCATCTGAGCCAACTGAATTGCTGCTGCTTTACCTATACCTTGAGTACTTCCACAAACCAAGGCTGTTTTTTGAGATAAATCTAAATTCATATTATAAATTTTATTTCTGCAACAAATGTAATTATTTTTTTCGTTTAGAAAGTTTTGACTTTTTTAAAGGCATTCTTAAATTGATATATATTAATTACGTTACAACAAATATTTATATCATTTTATATATCTTTGCACATCTAATATATTTTTTATGAAATATTTGAACTCATATTTAATTAAAGTCACTTTCTTGAGCTTCTTTTTTGTGTTTCAACAAAAGGCAGTAGCTCAATCGATTGATAAAGGAATAGTTAACTTAAGAATTGGGGGTAATGCTACTCTTGGGGCTACTTTAACAAATGTATCATCCAATGGAATTCAAGCAGAAGAAGACACTTCAGCGGTTCTTGCTACTCAAGTTCCAGTTTTAGTTGAATTTGGAGTTTTTAAGTTTCTTAGTTTCAACTTAGGATTTCAAACAGGAAGTTGGCTAAATGAAGATCCAGACGATAATTCTGTTGTCATAATAGAAAAAAGAGTTTCGCAATTTAATTTAGGAGTTAAATTATACCCTGTAAACAAAGACAACTTTAATCTATATCTTGGATTTCAGTATGGTTTTGGAGGATTTAGAACAGAAAAGGAAAACACTGGATTTTTTATTCTAAATGAAAAACAAAAATGGTCTGGAACACATTCTAATATAAGTTTGGGGATGAATTGGTACTACGGAGGTAGGTTTGGGTCATATTTTCAATTGGGGTATAGTGGATATAATTTTGATATTAAAGAATATACACTCAACAATCAAAACTTAATGGGTTCACCGTCTAATATCGCTGCTGATATGAGTGTTAAAGGTGTTCATGTGGAATTAGGTTTATGTTATAAATTTGGAGGATAACAATCTTTTTAATCAAATTAAAAAATAGTAAAATGACTGAGTTTTTAGATAAAACATTTTGGGGGAATACAGTTCTAGATTGGTTTGTTGCAATAGGAATCGTAATGCTTTGCTATATTGGCGCCAAAGTAATTTTATACTTTACTAACAAAGTTGTAAGAAAATTCACAGAAAAAACCAAAACTCAGTTGGATGATATTCTAATTGATAAATTAGAGGAGCCTCTTGCTGTTGCTGTTACTATAGCTGGATTATTTTGGGCTGTGGAATATTTGCACATACCTAACCCATCAGCAGAAAAATTCTTAAATAAATTATTGTTGTTTGGTTTAGTTTTAAATGTAACTTGGGCTGTTGCTAGAACTTTAGATGCACTTATTTCAGAATATTTAGTTCCTCTAACTGAAAAAACCAATAACTCTTTTGATGATCAGTTGGTACCTATCGCACAAAAGGCTGCAAAGTACACGATATGGAGTTTAGGTATTGTTTTAGCTTTAGATAATCTTGATTTTGACATAGGTGCAATGATTGCTGGATTGGGAATTGGTGGTTTGGCCTTAGCGCTTGCTGCTCAAGATGCAGTAAAAAACATTTTTGGGGGAATCATGATCTTTGTGGACAAACCTTTCAAATTAGGTGACAGAATTCAAATTAATGGATTTGATGGTATCGTAGAAATGGTTGGTCTTAGAAGCACTAGAGTTAGAACACTAGACGGTAGATTGGTAACCATGCCAAATTCAAAATTTAATGATAACGAAATCACCAATGTAACTCTAGAACCTAATACTAGAATTATTTTAAAACTCGGTTTAACATATGAAACTCCTCCAGAAAAAATTGAATTGGCAAATTCTATTTTGAAAGATATTGTCAACACAAATCAAGATGAAATTGATGAGAAACACTTTATTTCATTTAATGATTTTGGAGATTTTTCGTTGGGAATAACTTTTGTATATTTTATAAGAAAAGAAGGTGACTTCTTCAACACACAAAATAAAATAAGCATGCAAATTCTTAAAAGATTTAATGAAAATGGATTAGAGTTTGCTTTTCCAACACAAACGATTTACAAAAAAGAACTTGTATGATTTTTAGGTGTTTTGTTTTTCTGATTTTAGTTTTTACAACACCTATTTTTCTGTCTCAAACTATCCAAAAAGAAATGTTTGTAGTAGACAAACAAGACGACACACTTTGGGGGTCAATTTCTATTCCAAATGGAGTTACAGATTCAACTCAAACATTAGTTTTGATCATTGCTGGAAGTGGACCAACAGACAGGGACGGTAATAATAATGTAATGAAAAACAATTCTCTACTTTTTTTAAGTGAGGAATTAGCAAAATTTGGTTTCCCAAGTATTAGGTATGACAAAAGAGGTGTAAAAAGTAGTGCCAATGCTTATATCAGAGAAGATTCTTTAACCTTCGAAAATAATGTTGTTGATGCACAATTATTTTATGAATATGCTATTGCAAAAGGATATAGTAAAGTAGCTATAGCAGGACATAGTGAAGGATCATTAATAGGAATCTTGCTTGCCAACAAAATGAAAGCATTTAAATATATTAGTATATCAGGTGCAGGAAGACCCATTTCAGAAGTTCTGAAGGATCAGTATGGAAAAACAGCCCCAATTGTTAGAGATTCTGCTCACAAAGTTATTGATATTTTAGCAAAAGGCACTAGAATTGATACACTTTCCCCATGGTTATATAGTGTTTTCAGACCTCAAATTCAAAACTATATCATTAGTTGGATGCAAATCAATCCTAAAGTAGAATTTCAGAAATGCCAATCACCAATATTGATTGTTCAGGGGGAAAAAGACTCACAAGTATCAGTTGATGACGCCAAGATACTGAAAGATAGTTGCAGTCATTGTGAATTAGTTCTGATAAAAGATATGAATCACGTTTTAAAAAAGATAGGTGACGATCCTAAAGAAAATAAAAATTCTTATAACAATCCTAACCTTCCTCTACATTCAGATTTGATATTAAGTATTGTAAATTTTTTGAAGAAAGATTAGCTTCTATTTTATATAACTACCTAATTCTATAATCAATAAACAGATTTTCACTTCTAGCAGTTGGCTTTTGTCTTCCATTAGAAAGTTTGTTAACTTTATCATAAACATACGCTCTAATTTCCGAAACTCTAATTTCATTATCTTTATTGAGATCAGCATTTTTGGAATCTAAACCTTCTAGCAAACAATAAGTAAACAAACCATTTTTCCAAGCGTCACTTTCCATTGCAAACTCAACTCCTCCTGCACTTGAAATCACTGTAGCACCTGTTCCTTTTCTAACATCTCTAAACATTTCATCCATCAACTGATTGGTGTTTTCGACTCCAAAAGCCTCTTTCTCTCTTACCCCAACACCTACTGCTCTAAATTCAATTTCACCATCTTTAGTATCTTGTTTTTCATCTTCTTCTATCTCCTCTTTATCCAACTCTCCACTATGGCATGTATCCATTATTAAAAGTTTTTGATACGCTCTAGTTTGACTTAAAATTCTTTCGAATTCTTCGTATGGAACTCCAAAATACTTTGGGTTGTTAAAATCCATATCATGAGCCGCAAAATAATAGTCGAAATCACTATCTAAAACTCCGTGTCCTGCTATGAAGATGATTACAGCATCTTCCTCATTGGCATTACTCAAAAAAGTTTTGATTTCCGAAATATTCAATTTTACAGCATTTTCATCTAACAGAACTTTTTGCTTTATACTTCTATATAAATGTGCGCTGTTCTTAGTTATTGATTCTGCAACATCTCTTGCGTCTTTAGCAGCATATTTTAAATTAAATTTCTCGTTTTTATATTCAGAAACTCCAATCGTAATTAAATATAAATCTCCTTTGGAAACAGCCCCGTTATAAACTATTTTATAAGTTTCTCTTAATGACTCTACTCCCTTTTCATTATGAACAGATATTTGAATTTTGTTGATGCCTGTTGAAAGTTCTACAGTAATTTCCTTTTCTAATTTATTAGTATTAAGAGAAGTCAAATCTTCACCTTGAATGCCATAAATTGGAACATTGTTGATATAGACATTTATTCTATTTAAAAGGTATTTTGAATCTTCAAGAGACACTCTAAACCTATGAGTTTGTTGGTCGGTTGTTATGGTTTTTATATCATTCAAAATTTTCACCTCTGGTAAATGAAAATCTTCCCCCAATTGTTCTTCAGTAAAACCCATTTTACGCAATCTTTTTTGATACAAATATTGATAAGCATTAACCAAGCCTTGGGGAGTTTTACCAAGCCTAGAACTAATGATATCTGGTCTATTGTATTTCAAGTCGAACTGCTCAAAAGGATATAATTTATCGCCAACTCTAAAGGAAACAGCCTCTAAAGCGTCTTTGGAAGACATATAGTAATTATCAGGAGTGGCTATCACAAAATCTTCATCACCTACAGATGCCATGGTTGCAATTTCTTCACATTTATTATAATCCCAAACCTTTATCGTCCCATCATCTCCAGTACTAAAAACATAAGATGAAATTCTGTCGAAAATTACTTTTTGAATCATTCCTCTATGTCCTTCATATCTGCAATGAATAGTTCCCTTTTCAACGTCCCAGATAATAACACTATTGTCTGCCTCAGCAACACTATTATTTCCAGCGCCTGAAGCAAGAAATCTTCCATCTGAACTAAAATCTATCGTAGTAATCATATTCGTATGACCTTTCAAAGTATGAATCAGTTCCCCCGTATTTGGATTCCAAATTTTAACTGTTTTGTCCCAACTCGCAGATCCAAGATATTTTCCATCAGGACTGAATTTCACATCACTCGTGATAATTTCATGCCCTTCTAGTTTTCTGAGTTCTTTTCCTGAAACTACATCCCAAATTCTTATCGTATTATCCATACCACAACTTGCAAGTGTTTTTCCATCAGGGCTAAAAGAAGTTCCATACACAACTCCTTGATGACCAACTAATCGCTTAGTAAGTTGATGCGTTTTCATATCCCAAATTTTCACTATATCCATAAAACCAGCACCCGCTAAAAGTGTTCCATCAGCATTGAATGAAATATTTTGAATTAATTCGTTATCAGTAGGTAGTGAGTGCATTTTCTCTCCTGTAGATGGATCCCAAACTGCAAGCGCAATAGCATTATCCATGCTTACCAAATCTCTGCCATTGGGAGAAAAAGCAATAGGCCAAAATCCTTGAATAGAACGTGTGATTTTGTTTTGTTCCAAATCCCAAATTTTCAATGAAACGTTCGTTCCTGATGAAACTAAATAATTACCAATTTGATCATAAGCCAAGTTCAAAATTCTATTTCCTAAAGATTTGAATGTTTTTACTACTTTTCCATCAGATTCACTTTTATACTCTACTTTTGACATAAATCCTTGAAGAAAATAAGGTTCAAATGGATGAGATTCTAAAGCAAAAGAGGAGGTGTACATCTCTTTAAATTCATTTACAAGTTTCATTTTTTCAAGATTCCAAATTCTAGTAGAACCATCATGAGATGTTGTAATGAGATTGCCCGTTGTTTTACTAAAAATCATGTCAAAAATTCTACTTTCATGTCCTTTTAAAACCCCTAACTTTTTAAAAGATTTAAGATCATATACATGCACCTGACCATCCTTGCCGTTTACAGCACCATCAACAGCTAAAGCAACATATTTTTCTTCCTTATCTATTGCCAACCTGCATGTAGCATATTTAAATTCAGGAAATAATTGCACCTCTTTAGTTACGACTCCAGTTGTAAGGTCGATTTCTTTAAGGTTGGATTTATAATCATATACAACAATCTTGTTTTGCTCTTTTCCTGAGGTTTTGAGGTGTAAAATCCCTATTTGATTAGTTTCAAGTTTGCTTTCTCCTGTTAAATAATTTGCAACTACCAGTTGGTTATCATTGTCAATGTATACAATATATTTATTATCCAAACAAAAATCAAAATCATAAGTAGAACTTGGAAGTTCAACTAGTGTTTTTCCGGTTCTTAAGTCAAACGTTTTTAGAGATTCTCCTTCAATGTGAGCAGCAATGATTTCGTTATTTCGATCAAACTTTACCAAACTTACTCTTTGGTTATTACCTGCAATAGTTCTTAGTTCTTTACCCGATGCAGTTTCAATTATTTTGATAGTTTTATCAATACTACCTGTTGCAATATATTTAGCATCTTCACTAATGGATATGGAGCTCACCATATTTGTATGCCCAGTAGAAACAACAATGTCAGGTTTTTGTGAAAAGTAATTGAAAAACAAGAAAAAAGATAGAATAAGGAGTGGTATGGTTTTATTTTTCATGACATTTCTTAAAGGATTAATTGTAAAAGTAAAGCATTCAAAAATTGTGACAAAACTTTAGGCAAACAAATCAACATGAGGAGTGAAAACACAAAATATCCGCCTTTATTAGCCGAAGTTCTAATTTTATCAACACAAAAGCTGTCATTGGTTGCAGTAGTTCTAATTCATCAATACAAATGCTACCATAGGCAGCTGTATTTCTAATTTATTAGAACGAGGGCTGCCCAACAATACGGGTCATACTTCTTTCGCATTGCTTGTTGGGTTAAGTTAAAAAAGCTTTGGGTATATCTTTCGATTTTACTAAATTCTTGTAAAACAATTCCATAAACTCAGCAGTTTCTTTGTCGGGTACTTGCCAGAGGCTCATAATGAGGAATTCTGCTCCTGCCATTTTGAAGGCGCGTTGCAAACCAAAAACACCTTCACTAAACTCGAACACCAATAATACAAACATCGTCTATACTGACGCTCTCGTTGGTCGGTCAGCATTGTGATGTCTATACGTTCTAGTCTGTGCGCTATATGCGCACACCTAAAATACAGACATCATCAATTTGTTCATTTTCTCCTTTCCAACTGGCAAATTCTTCTGCTAAAACATTTTCTTGTTCAACCATTGTCAAGTGAGCAATAATCAAAAATAAGTTTTTTAAATTTTTAATCATGTATTTTTTTCCCTTTTCTCCACCAAATTGATCGGGAAACCCATCTGTTAAAGCATAAATCACATCAGCCTTTTGAAGTTGAACAGAGTGCAAAGTGAATGATTCGGTATCTCTATCGTGCTTTCCTACAGGCATTTTATCTCCTTTATACTCCAATATTTCTCCATTTCTAATAATTACAATGGTATTGTTGGCTGATGCGAAACTCAAAACAGACCTATCTTGATTAAGCACCATTAAATTACAATCCATTCCATCTTTTCCTCCATGTTCACTACCATCTTTTTTCAAACGGCTGATGATAATTTCTCTTGTTTTATTTAGAATATTATTCGCCTCTGTTTCTGTCTCAATAGACTTTTCTAAACTCGTAATATTTAGTAATGACATAATAGTCCCTGGAACACCATGTCCAGTACTGTCTGCCACTGTAAAAACAAAATTGTTATTACTCAATTTTGCTGCCCAATAAAAATCACCACTTACAGCTTCTTTAGGTTTAAAAAATACAAAATAGTCTTTTAAATGTTTATCAAGAGTTTCCTTAGAGGCTAAGAAACTTCTTTGAATACGTTCAGCGTAATTCCCCCTACTTCTAAAAAGTTGATTTCGTATGCTAACGGAATGATATCAAAGAGATTTTTTTAAATTTGTGATGCTCTTTACAAGACCGATTTTTGAACTGTTACTTCGAGTACGAGCGCAATTCTGGTTGAGATGTTTGCGATGATTTCAGTAGCGGTACTGACGATTCTGTCAGCAACCCCGTTCAGAATATTTACTCTGCCAAAAGCACATCTCTTTAGGGCATTTGATAAAAAATATGGCATATGGAACAAGAAGAAAAAATTGCAATGGAAATTATCAATCCACAAGCTGCAGGGATTGATGTAGGCAGTCGTTCTCATTGGGTGTCTGTGGGACAGCAAGAAAAGGACGTAAGGGAATTTGGTGTTTTCAACCAAGACCTTTTTGAATTGGCTAATTGGTTGAATGAGAATAAAATTAAAACTGTGGCCATGGAAAGCACTGGGACTTATTGGCAAAATTTGCATGCTGTTTTAATAGCAAAGGGATTTCACGTTATTCTATGCAATGGGAAATTCACCAAAAACATCAAAGGAAAAAAGACTGATGTAAAAGATTGCCAATGGATTCAAAAACTTCATAGTCTTGGGCTTTTAAGCGGTAGTTTTCTGCCTGATGAAAAAACAGAGCAATTACGAACCTACACCCGTCATCGTGCCAATATGCTCAATAATTCTGCATCCACAAGCAAAAAAATGCAAAAGTATTTGCGTTTATTAAACTTTCGTTTAGATGTTGTAGTAAATGATATTTGTGGGCTTACAGGTTTGCTTATCATAAGAGCCATTTGTGAGGGTGAAACAAATCCTCAAAAGTTAGCATCACTGCGACATGGAAATTGCAGAAAAAGCGAATCTGAAATAGCATTGGCATTACAGTCAAATGGAAGAAAAGACTATCTGTTTGCTCTAAAGCAAGAACTTGAAAACTATGATCATTTGCAGAATAAAATAGCTGAATGTGATAAAATGATTGATCAAATGCTTAGTGAAATCATCGACAATGACGACAACAAAAAACAACACCACATCGATCCAAAACCACACAAAAGAATCAATAAGAATAAGCCAAAGGACATTGATTTGAATCTCAAATCATACCAAATGTTTGAAGGTACAGACCTGCTTGCTATAGAAGGGATGAGTTATTCTACTGTCCTGAACTTGATGAGTGAAGTGGGGATAGAAGGAATCAAAAAATTCACATCAGCCAAGCATTTTTGTTCATGGCTTAGATTGGCTCCAAACAACAAAGTAAGTGGAGGGAAAGTACTCTCAAGTAAAATTCCTAAAGGTAGTAGCCGACTCAAAATAGCATTAAGAAATGCTGCCAATGCAATTGGAAATCTTAAAGATTCAACACCTTTAAGAGACTTCTTTCATAGAATAAATTTCAGAAAAGGACTTGTTTCTGCAATAAGTACAACCGCTAGAAAACTTGCAGTAATTATTTGGAATATGGTCGTTAAAAATGTCCAATACATTAACCCAGAAGGCTATCTTTATCTTGACCAAAAAAGAAAATTGGCTGTAAAGAAAAGAATTCAAAATCAAATTACTAAATTTGGACTGACTAAAGAAGATATAGATTTTGCAACAAATTGATTTACAAAGAAATAAATAAACATTAGTCAGAATTAATTGAATCTGTGATTTCTTTGTGGCTTTCTTCAAGTTGTTCATGAGTTTTTTCTAACTTTTTATGCGTTACTTCCAATTCATTTAATGTGCTTTCAACTTTTACTTTTTGGTTTACTACTTCTTGTTTTTGAAACTCTATAATCCCTTTTTGTTTCTGCGTTACTTTAAAACGATTATACATGAAAAATCCAAACAAAGCAACTAATCCAAGGCCAACAAAAAGATAAATGTTTTGTTTTTTCTGAGCTGCAATTTCTGTTTTTTGTTTATCTCCTATAGCTTTCTCTGCCTATAAATTGGCCAAGTGAACTTTCTCTGCCTCTGCGTTGGTGATGCTATCTTTAGCTTTTTGTTTGTCAAATTCATATTGCATTTCTAATTGTGTGAGCTTTTTGGTGTTTTCTTCATTAAACATACTGTCTTTTAAAGAAACCATTTGCTCATAATATTTCAAAGCTTTGCTACTTTCTCCTATAGTTTTGTAGTTTTCATAAAGACATTTACAAGCACCTTTTTGTTTTTCTAATACACCAATTTCTTCAGCAAGGTTAAGGGATTGGTGGCAATATTTGAGTGACATAGCATAATTCTTCTGTTCTTTATACAAAATTCCAATATTATAAAGGCTTATAGCGATACCCTTTTTATCTTCAATTTCTTCCTTTATTGAAAGAGCCTTTTGATAAAATTCTAAAGCTTTTTTGAAATTTTCTTGTTCTAAATATATAATTCCAATATTGTTGAGAGAACCTGCAACACCATTTAAATTGCCTATTTCTTCAAAAGTTGCTAGACTCTTAAAATAATAATCCAAAGCAAGTTCAAGATCACCTAAATTTTTGTATAAAATTCCAATATTACTTAAACTAACAGCATAACCATTTTTGTTACCTAATTTTTCTTCAATATCTAAACACTTTTTATAAAATTCTAAAGATGTCAAATACTCGCCCAAATCATGATAAATTATTCCAATGTTTTTTAGTTTTGAAGAGATTCCTTGTTCATCTCCAAGTTCATCACTTAATAATAAACTTTTTTGAAAATACTCCAAGGCTAAAGGATAATTCCCCATATTCCAATAAACTGTTCCAATGTTATTAAAACTAGTTGACAAACCCTTTTTATCTCCAATTTTTTTTCTGATATTTAAACTCTTTTCGAAGAAATCAATTGAAAGAGTAAAATCACCTAAATCTTTATATACCAAACCTATATTACTAAGACTATTTGCAATACCTTCTTGATCTCCCAATTTTTCCTCTAAAACCAGTCTGTTTTTATAATTCTCTAAAGCAATAGAATTGTTACTTTGAATAGAACTCGCAACACCCTGAAGATTATAAGCTAATGCAGATGCCTTTAGATATTTTTACTTTGACTATATTGATGCAATGCTTTTGTCAAAACTTCAACTGTATCGGGATTGGAAAAAAGGTGCCCTTGCCAAATGTAATCATAGTAAGCATTAACTCGATTAGAATCTGGTTGTGATTGATCATTCCAAACACCTAAAAGACTATCTAAATTTTGTGCATTGTATAGAGTACAAAAAAGAAATAAGGGAGTTAAAAAAAGTATTTTTTTCATTAGAAAAAGAAATTTGCAAGACAAATATAACAAATAAATAGACTATAATAATTCAAATAATATTGCTGAGTTTAATCACTGTTATCAAAATCAATATTTAGGATTTAACAAATATTCAATCCTTTAGCCTTGTTCAATTCAGATTTTTGAAGTATTTTCGCAATCCTTAAAAAAACAGAAGTCTCATGGGGTCAAAATACACTGAATACAAGCAACTTAATCTGCCAAATATCGCTGAAGAAATTCTTGATAAATGGAAGCAAGAAAATACGTTTCAAGAAAGTGTAAATTCAAAATCTGAAGACAAAAATTTTGTGTTTTTTGAAGGTCCGCCAAGTGCTAACGGTCTTCCAGGTATTCATCACGTGATGGGGCGTACTATCAAAGATATTTTTTGTAGATACAAAACGCTTCAAGGTTTTAGAGTAAACAGAAAAGCAGGTTGGGATACGCATGGATTGCCTGTGGAATTGAGTGTAGAAAAGGAATTGGGAATTACCAAAGAAGATATCGGAACTAAAATTTCTGTAGAAGATTATAATAAAGCGTGTAGAAAAACAGTAATGCGTTATACTGACATTTGGAACAACCTTACTGAAAAAATGGGCTATTGGGTGGATATGAACGACCCATACGTGACTTATGAAAACAAATACATAGAATCTGTTTGGTGGCTTTTGGGTCAGATTTACGACAAAGGTTTAATGTACAAAGGGTACACCATTCAGCCGTATTCTCCCAAAGCAGGAACGGGACTTTCATCTCACGAATTGAACCAACCTGGGTGTTACAAAGACGTGAAAGATACCACTGTGGTGGCGCAATTTAAAGCAAAACCAAATGCTATTTTACCTGAAAATACATTTTTCCTAGCTTGGACAACTACTCCTTGGACTTTACCAAGTAATACTGCACTATGTGTAGGTCCCAAAATAGATTATGTTTTGGTAGAAACTTTCAATCAATATACGTTTAAGAAAATAAATGTTGTTTTGGCTAAAAACCTTGTAGGAAAACAATTCGCAGGTAAATATGAGCCAGCAACAGAAGAAAATAATATAGAAAATTACCATCAAGACCAAAAGAAAATTCCTTACGTAATTTTAAATGAATTCACAGGAAACGATTTAGTGGGTATCGAATACGAACAATTAATGCCTTATGCATTACCTGCTGAAAATCCTGAAAAAGCTTTCAGAGTCATTTCTGGAGATTTTGTAACAACAGAAGACGGAACAGGAATCGTGCATATTGCACCTACTTTTGGGGCAGATGATGCCAAAGTAGCCAAAGATGCTGGTGTTCCACCATTATTAGTAAAAGACGAAAATGGAAATTTGGTTCCTTTAGTTGACTTACAAGGTAAATTCAGACCTGAAATGGGAGATTTGGCAGGTAAGTATGTCAAAAATGAATATTATGACGAAGGCACTGAACCTGAAAGATCAGTAGATGTTGAAATCGCTATTCAACTTAAAGAACAAAACAGAGCTTTCAAAGTAGAAAAATACGAACACAGTTACCCTCATTGTTGGCGAACTGACAAACCTGTGTTATACTATCCTTTAGATTCTTGGTTTATCAAAATTACAGATGAAAAAGTGAAATCTCAGATGGTAGCACTCAACAAAACTATCAATTGGAAACCTGAGGCTACAGGAACAGGAAGGTTTGGAAATTGGTTAGAAAACGCTAACGATTGGAATCTTTCTCGTTCAAGATTTTGGGGAATTCCTATTCCTATTTGGAGAACTGAAGATGGAAAAGAAGCTATTTGTATTTCTTCTGTAGCACAACTTAAACAAGCTTGTGAACAATCAGTAAATACTGGTTTAATGACTGAAAATCCTTTGGCAAATTTTGTAGAAGGAAATATGTCAAAAGAGAATTATGATGTGTTCGATTTGCATAAAAATTATGTTGATAAAGTGGTTTTAGTTTCTGCATCAGGTCAACCTATGTATAGAGAATCTGACTTAATAGATGTTTGGTTCGATTCAGGTTCGATGCCTATTGCACAACATCATTATCCTTTTGAAAATAAAGAATTAATTGACAATCTTGGATTTGCACAAGCAGATTTTATTGCGGAAGGTGTAGATCAAACTAGAGGTTGGTTTTATACACTTCATGCCATTTCTACGATGGTTTTTGACAGAGTCGCATACAAAAATGTAGTTTCAAACGGTTTGGTTCTAGACAAAAACGGACAGAAAATGTCTAAGCGTTTGGGTAATGGTGTAGATCCATTTGAAACACTCCAAAAATATGGACCAGATGCCACTAGATGGTATATGATTACCAATGCACAACCTTGGGACAATTTAAAATTTGATGAAGAAGGTATTATCGAAGTTCAAAGAAAATTCTTTGGAACATTATACAATACTTACAATGGATTTTTAGCGGTATACGCCAATATAGATAACTTTACCTATAGCGAGCCAGAGATTCCTATATCTGAAAGACCAGAAATAGACAGATGGGTTTTATCGAGATTAAATTCATTAATGGCTGATGTTGGGGCTGCTTATGAAGATTACGAACCCACTAAAGCAGGAAGGTTGATTCAGAATTTTGTAAATGATGAGCTTAGCAACTGGTACGTGAGATTGTGTAGAAGAAGGTTTTGGAGAGGTGATTATACAGAGGATAAAATTTCGGCATATCAAACACTTTACACTTGTCTTGAAAAAGTAGCGATCATGGGAGCACCCATTTCTCCATTCTTTTTTGACAAACTTTTTTGCGATTTGAATGAAGTTACATCAAAAGATAAAGCAAAATCTGTTCACTTAGCAGACTTTCCAAAAGCAGATGCTTCTATTATTGATAAAGATTTGGAATACAAAATGGATTTGGCACAAAGAGCAAGTTCTTTGGTATTGAGTCTTAGAAAAAGAGAAAAAATCAAAGTACGTCAACCACTTCAAAAAGTAATGATTCCAGTTTTGGAAAAGAAAATGGCAACGGCTATTGAAGCCGTAAAAGACCTCATCATCAGTGAAGTAAATGTGAAAGAAATCAGCATCATTGAAGATACTGAAGGTGTTTTGGTGAAAAAAGTGAAACCAAATTTCAAAACCATTGGAAAAAAATACGGTCAGCAAATGAAAGGTATTATGGCCGCTTTAAAGACATTTTCTCAAACTGATATTGCAAAATTAGAATTGCAAGAAGGTTGGGAAATGGAAATTGATGGAATAGCGGTAAAATTGGACTTAGAAGATTTTGAAATCCTGACCGAAGACATCCCTGGATGGATGGTAGCAAGTGAAGGAAATCTAACAGTAGCTTTGGATGTTGCACTAAATAGTGCTTTGATTGAAGAAGGAATCGCAAGAGAATTTGTGAATAGAATTCAAAACATAAGAAAAGAAAGCGGACTAGAAGTTACTGATAGAATTTTATTAACAATTAAATCAGATGATAAAATAAACAGCGCTATCAAAAACAATTTAAATTATATTTGTTCTGAAACTTTAGCAGACAAGTTGGAGTTATCAGATATTTTAAGTGAAAATAAAACCCTAGTAGAAATAGATGCGGATATTCATTCTGAAATAGATGTGATAAAAGCAAACTAAAACTGTAAAGTAATGGCAGAAAAAGAAAAAAACAGGTTCAGCGATGCTGAATTAGGTGAATTCAAAGAAATTATTTTGAAAAAATTAGCTGATGCAAAAGAAGATTATGAAATGCTCAAAGGTTCGCTTACACACAAAGATGATCACGGAACTGATGACACTGGAAGATCTTTCAATATGATGGAAGATGGTTCTGAGACGTTGATGAGAGAAGAAATGGCTAACCTTGCCAACAGAAAAGACAAGTTTATCAAAAATTTGGAATTAGCACTCATCAGAATTGAGAACAAAACGTATGGTATTTGTCGTGCAACTGGAAAGTTAATCAACAAAGAAAGATTGAAATTGGTGCCTCATGCTACTTTGAGTATCGAAGCCAAAAACATGCAATAAAATTAATAAAAACCAACCCATTCTATTTTTGAAAAATCTTAGAATGGGTGTTTTACAAAAAAACTTTTTTCAAATGCGTATAGCGCTGATTACTGTATTTCTCACCTTATTGATAGATCAATTTACCAAATTGTGGGTAAAGTCTAATGCTGTTTTAGGTGAATTGATATACAGCAAGGGAATTTTCAACATCCACTTTATAGAAAACGAAGGAATGGCATTTGGCTGGTCTTGGGGAGGTGAATGGGGGAAAATACTTTTGAGTCTTTTCAGAGTGGTTGCTATCATTGCTATTGCATTTGTGATTAGAAATTTAATCGAAAACAAAGCACACAAAGGACTTGTATTGTCTGTTTCTCTAGTTTTTGCAGGTGCTTTAGGCAATCTTTTTGACAGTGCTTTCTATGGTTTGATGTTTTCTCATAGTTACCCAGAAGTGGCAACATTTATGCCTGAGGGAGGAGGCTATGCTGGATTCTTAATGGGACATGTGGTAGATATGATTCATATAGAGTTTTATTGGCCTGAGCTTATGCCATGGGGATTTGGAGGCGAAGAGGTCTTCCCTCCCATTTTCAACGTTGCGGATATGGCTGTTTCGGGAGGCGTAATCACTATGTTAGTATTCAATAAAAAATTCTTCGGTTCTGGAAAAGGAGATTTTAGCATCTTCAAAAGAAATAAAAACAAAGATTCAGAAAACACGAGTGAATCTGAAGTTGAAACGGAATCCGAAATAAAAGATACTGTACATGAAGTTTCCAATTAAAATGGGGCTCATAGCCTCTGGCGTTTATATCCTTTTGGAGTTAATACTACTGATTTCTGGTATAAATCAAGATCGAAATGTTATATTATTGGCATTAGGCGCCAACAGTTTAATTTTATTAATTGGTGTTGCTTTATCGATATTAATCAACTTTAACAGAAATAGAAAAGGTGGTTTGAGTATGATTGTAGATTTAAAAATGGGAATTACGACCGCTGCTGTTTATTCAATTATAGTTTCTACATTTCTATTATTCTATTTTTCTGTATTGGATCCTTCCTATCCAGAAATGAGAAAGAATGAAATTATAAATGGTCTTATGCAGAAAGAAGCTGAAGAGGTTTTGGAAGAACATAAAAAAGCAAATCCCGAAAAGTACACCGAAAAATCTATTGATGATATCAAAGAAATGAACTACAACAACGTTGAGCACATGTTGAGTCCTAGTACTGTTTTCCCACTATCGCTTTTTTCGCTTTTATTACTCGGAATGATTTATTCCTTTTTCGTGATGGCTTTTAATAGATTGATATTGTCTAAACTATAATTCTTTCGCTACTTTCTCCAACTCTTCAAAAAAGGCATTTCCCCATTTTCTTATGATAGGTTCTTTTAGGAATTTATAGACAGGAACATCTAGTTTGTTACCGCAAGCACAAGCAGGTTTGCAAATATCCCACTGACTGTAATTTATGGCTTCAAACTTTCTGTATTTTGCCACTCTTATGGGGTATAAATGACATGAAATGGGTTTTTTGAAATCTAATTTCCCTTCGCTATGTGCTTTTTCAATACTGCATTTGGTAATGTTGTTTTCATCAAAAAATACGAAAGCACATTCTTTGTCGTTGACCAAAGTTGTTACAGGTTCGTTGTCTTCATCCATATAAAAAACACCCGTTTTCTCGATGGCATCCAAACCTTCTTTCCTCATGAAAGGTTTTATTTTTTCGATATTTTCTTCAATAATATCAATTTCTTCATAAGTAAGAGGCGCTCCAGAATCACCCTCAACACAACACGCCCCTTTACAAGCATTCAAATCACAAACAAATTTCTTCTCAAAAATATCAAGTGAAATTAATTTATCTTCTATTTCTATCATATAAAACTAATGTTTGATAAACACAAAACAGCTATTTCTAAAAAATTATGTAGGTTTGTTGTGCTTTGCAAAAATACTAAAATTGTAATTGAATATGCGAAATCATAATAAATGAAAACAAATAAGTTCATTAATCCATAGAATAATTTTGTTTTTATGTAACTTCGAACGGAATGAAATGAAGTTGAGAAGTCTTTTTCCTTAAAGTTTAAAGATTCCTCCACTCGAACAGACACTATAGGTCTGTTTCTTCGAGTCGGAATGACATTAGTTTAATTATATAAAAATGAATACTTAGTAAATTATATAACGTTTCCTTTAATTTAAATAAAATTTGAATTTAGAAAATTTCCAATATCATTTCGATTTGCAACCCTGCAATAAAGTTGAGAAATTACTATCAGAGACAATTTATGGAACACCTGGAGGATTATTGCTGCAACATAAGGATGTCTCCAAAAAACTTGATGCTATTCTGGGAGCAGAATACCATACTTTATGGCAAGAAAACGAACTCTGCGCTGTTGCTGTATATTGTAAAAGAGCCATAATACTGGAAAATTTAAACAAAAATACAAACGCATATTACATTAGATATTTTAGTGTAAATACTAAATTTCAAAACAAAGGCATAGGGAAGCTACTTACTCAAAAAATTGAAACCTATTATAGAAAGAACATCTTGGAGCCAACTGTTTTTTATGCCTACATTGAAAATAAGAATTTAAAATCTCAATCCGTTAGCAATCATTTTGAACCTAAAAAAATGGGCGTGTTTTCTCCAGTTTATTTTAGTAGATTTTTTCCAAAGAAACATCCAAACATAATCCACACAAAAGATAAAACCGCTGATGTATTACTTCAAAAAAAATACAAATCTTATACTTTATATAGTAAAGTAGCAGATGATAAATATTTTAAAAAAATAACTTCGATTAATAATTCTGTAATTCAATACAGTATTGTAAATTGGGAAATACATAATTACCCTACCAACAATTTCTTGATGCAAAATGTACTTCCAAAAATTCCTTTTTTAAATAGATTAGCAGAGGGAAAACAAATGCGTTTTATTGCTGTTGAACAGTATTGTTATGAAAATACGGCAGATTTTTTTAACCTATTAGAACATATATTAAGTTTAGAAAATATTTACAAGGCCATGATTTACCTAGATCATACTGATGCTAACTTTGAAGAATTGATAAAATCTAATCAGTTGGGAATGATGGATAAAATTCAAAAAAGACCTAGTATTACTATGCAAACTTTCTTTCTTAATTGTGATGAAAACATTCAAAATGAAATCATCAAAAGCACAAAATATATAAGCGGATTTGATGTAACTTGATGATACTTCAACTTAATTTTAAAAAACAATGCATCTTAAATTTTATCTTTGAAAACAACTATATTATTTATATTTAGTTAATATCATATACTCGCCCTCAACACCAACCTTGAAATTTCTCTGTTGAAACCGTAAAAAAACAAACGTTGATAGTAATACAAACCTATATGAGTTTTTCCTAAATCATAAGACAGACCGAGCATAGTACCAAAAATCAAGTTTGAATTCTTTCTATATTTGATCCCTATAGATGAATATTGTGTTGATTCAGTTCCGTCTAATAATGATGATTTATTTTGCATCCACATTAATTTCTCTCCATGTAATCCATAATTAAAAATAAAATTTCGCTTAGCGATGTTAACTTTTTCTTTAATAGCAAGAGTTGAATTAATCAAAAAGTACCTATTGAAAAACGAAGTAACCTTTTGATAACTATATGTCTGGATGTTTGAGGCTTTTGAAGAAAAAGAGGAAATCCCTAATTGTAATGAAGGTATATATTTCTTATTTTTGAAAAAATTCATTTTAAAGTTAACGTTATAATGTGGAACAGTCCTATTATCTATAGTCTCAATGTTTGAAGCAAAAGAATGTGACAGGTCATAAGAATTTAAATACACAATACCTAATTCTAAACCAAACTCAAAAAAAGAACTTTTTAATGAATCTTGTGAATATAAAAAACTGTATATAAGTGAAAATATTATGACTGATAAATGCTTCATAAAAATTGTATTTATTTTGATGTTTTTTTAAAAACACTATAGTTTGGAATGTTATAATTTGTTAATCTTTCTTGAAGAACCACTACAGGAAATTCATGACTATGATAAAGACCCGATGTAATAGGGAAACCGATTACTTCCATTTTATCATTTCTTTTTCTAAGATAAAAACCATTACCACTATCAGTTTTTCTTTGATGGACATAAACATAAGAACTGTTATAATCACTATGTATCGCCCCTTTCATGTCTTTGCCTGCAATTCTGTGCAATAAGTTATTATTTTTATACAATAAAACACTTCCATTTTTTTTTACTTCAACTTGAGCGGAAAAATCGATATTTTTTTCTATTTGATTGGGATAAATTGTATCTTCCAATAATTTATTACCATCTTGGATATAGACAATTGTGTACTCCCACTCCCATGTACCTATGAAATGATAAGGTCTATTTATCTTTTTTCCGCATCCAAAGAAAAATAGTATTGTTATTGACATCGTAAAAACATATATCTTTTTAAAATTCATATCACAACAATTTTTTCTTTAAAGATTACCATATTATTTTCTTTGATTAAAATAATGTAAACCCCCTTGGATAGTAACTCCAAACTTGTTTGTGGGTTGCTTATCATATACTTATCCTCAACACCAACCTTGAAATTTCTCTGTTGAAATTGGAAAAATGCAGTCTTTGGTAATAATACAACCCTAGTTTTATCTTTTTTATGGGATAGTCTGCACCAACTAATGCTCCCAAACTAAAAGATTCGCTTACGATTTTGTGAAAAGAATTATAATCCTTAGCATTGAGGTCTTTAAAATATGAACTTCTAATTAATATTTTGCTAGCATAAATTCCTATAGACAAATTTAGGTTTTCCAACTTCCCAGCTTTAATTTTATATGATTCTAATAATGCTCCTTGTAAAGCGTAAAATCTATTTTTGAATTCATATTGTGGCTGAAAAAAAGCAGTATCTATATTCTTTCCACTTGATTTAAAAGTGTGTATTCCTATCATTAATTGGGGAACCCATTCTTTCTTTTTGCTGAATGCAATCTTTATATCCAGTCCTATATTCAATGCCTGTTTATGGTTTACATCGACTAGATTATAATTTGCATGAAAGTTTCTATCCCATTTATATAGATGAGAAAATCCAATGTTTGTACCAAACGAAACACATTCAGCAGAACTGGAATCACCATTTTTTTGTGCCGAAATAATATACACAAAAAAACAACTGAGAACCCATAAGAAGTATTTTACTTTAGATAAAGCCATAATTTCTACTTCTTTTCAAAATAACTAAAAATAATTCCATTATTGGTTTTATAAGAGAATGGGGAGCGTCCATACGGGAATGAACGAACCAAAGCTAAATTGGTATCTGCTATACTAATGCTAAAATCGTATTCTCTAATACTTTGGAACTTTGGATTATAATCATAACGTCTTGTGTGGTATAGGGCAGGGTCATTAGGTTTTGAACCTCTATATTGTAGTTGATTTGCAGGAATTTTAAAAAACTCTTCATCATTTATATAAAACCTTACAGCACCTTTTTTGTTGACTTTTACAACTGCTTTAAAATCAGTATCTCTAACACTCTCTCCATAAGGGTAAAAGGTTTCGTACCCTTCAAAATATAAATGATTCCCATACTGATCGGTGATACTTTTGGCAGCAACAGAATATTTCCATTCCCACTCTCCAATAAATTCTTTGGGAGAATCTTTGAACATTTGCTTGTAATCATCTTTTCTACAACCTAAGCATAGAACTGTAGTTATGAACAATAGTTTATATAATAAAAGACCTTTCATAAATTCAGTATTTAATTATTTTCTCCTTAAAAATAGGATTCTGAAATTCATCATATACTACTAAATGATACACTCCCTTAGATAGCAACTCTAAACTTGTTTGTTGGTTGCTTATGCTTGCATTCAAAATCACCTGCCCTAAGTTGTTGATGATGGTGTATTGGAGATTTGGATTAGAGTTGTTACTCACAACTTCTAATACTGCCAACGATTGTACATCAGAAATGTTGTTTAAAATTTTAAAGGCTACAGCTCCCTCTTCATCATTATCCAATACAAAACCATCATATTGCGCTGTATTTGTTTCGTTTTGGGCATCCATAAAAGAATTCCCAGTGTTTTTGTATGCCTTGAAGATGACCATTCTATTCACAGCATTCAAATCTGGATGTTCAATTCTTTTTTTACCCCCGCCATTAGCAGAACTTGAAATATAATTCATATTAAAGGCATTGTAATAGTCAAAATTGAACGTACCATTTCCCATATCATGAAGTTCTAGTTTGTTGTTGCCATTGCCATGAACCACAGTTTCTGATTCATTAAAAGGTTCCTCATTAAAATCCTCTAACCATTCGCAATCAATTACCTCACCATTACTATCGTAATTACACTTTTTAATATACCTTAAATCATCACATTCCACATTGTGAAGCAATCCTGCACAATTAAACCCTTTGTTAAGCCAAAAATTGGGAATGACAGCATTACTATCAATCCCAGGGATATTATCATCATAATAAGTATCTCTCATAGTGTATTCATTGTAAGTAGTATTATTAATGACCCCAAGGGCTTTGTTTTGGTCGGACACGAGATGATAAAAAATGGCTTTGTCATCATTTCTTTTCATGTCTCTTAAAATATTGTCTGAATAAAACTTATAAACGCCTGGTATAAATGGTTTAAAATTGAGTCCGTCCAAATCTATATCATTCATATAATCTCTAAAAGATTTATAGAGTGGATAATAAGTTTCGTTCTTAGACCACACAATAGTACCTGCCACGCCTGTCATGGCTACTTGCACTGCATCTTCATAACCATTGTATTTAGTAGGGGCACATCTGTTGTATTTTCCATCCGAAGTTTCTGCAATCAATATGGGTTTGTTGAGATTAAAAAACTGTGCGTTATATAATGTATTTTTACCTGGTCCAGTAAATGGATTGCCTCCTTCTCCAACATAATACCTATTAAACAAAAAGGAAAATCCTGTTATGTCATCAGATAGTGTTTGCACACCTTGGTATAAATTTACAGAAGCGACATCTATTGAAGACAGACGATATGTTTGATCATAATAAACGCCCAACGAAGTCTGGTAACTTTTGGGTCTATTTACATAATTGGCAGAAATCAACTGATCCACATTCAATGTGTTTCTCAAATATCCCGAAACAAAACTATGCCATTCATAAACCGCTCTAGTATAAGGTTCTTTATTGTCATCAAAGCCATCTATTTCGTTTTGAATTTCTATGATTGATAAGTTGGTAGAATATCCATATCTAGCTATAAAGTATCTTAGCTTTTGTTCATAATACTCTCTTAGAGGAATATTTAACATAAATTCTTCAAAATTATTCAATTGAAATTTGGCTTTATAATCTAATATCTTCTCATTTTCATCTGCAATATCACTAATAGGGTGGTCAAACCAATCCCATGAGCCATATCCAAATCCACTTGGATTAGTAAACTGAACACCCCAAGCTAAGGAAAAATTCACATAAATATCATTGGTATGGCACAATTCAAAAAAGCGATCCATTTCCCATGCTATATGAAGCCTATCGTGATAATTTCCTACCTCTTCAAACTCAAAATCCCAACTCCAAGGCACCATCATCGAACGTATGAAATTTATGTTTTCTGCACTTGACTCAATCTCATCATAGTAGTTAATATACGATATAGGTTTAGATAATTCAGCTCCACAATATCCATCGCTCATAATAAAAGGTTGGCAGTCTGAATCAAAATTACCAGATGCCTCACAAGTAGAATAGTTGGGCCATGGAAAATTTTGCCCCATAACAAAAAAAGTTTCTCCTCCTAAGGTCAAGTATCTTTTGTTGTTGCCCACTTTCACAAAACCAGGGTTGTTAGAGGACACTACTGAGAAAGGAACTTCTCTTAAAGTAAGTATCTCGTTGGGTAGAATTACTTTTATTTTGCAAACCCAATCAGTACCTATCTCTTCCAATGCTGCTCTTACTCTAAAATTGAAGTCTATATCACCTTCCCAATCATAGTTTTGTCCTAGTTGGTTCCATTGGGTAGCGTCTCTTTCAAACTCTTCGTAATAAAAGCCATCCACGGTTTTTTTCAAAGTGTTTCCTTTGTAAAATTCTGCTACAACTTTTATTTCCCATTCCAAAAAAGGATTGATGGAAGTTGAGCTTTGTCCATTATCAAAAAAATCTTTGATTCTATCTCTTATTTCTTTTGACAAAGATATTCCAATTTCTAATTTTTCGAATTTTCCTACTACAAAAGGAGAATTGGCGGGTTCGAACCAAGCCAGTTCGTGAGATGTTGGTGCTATATGCATATAAATCCCATCTGCGTTGTTTCCTAATGGTGTAGCCGCTCTTGCGTATATCTCTTCGTCTATGTAGATGTCTTCGCTTGCTTTGATGTTGATGTTTCTGTGCGTCCAAATGTTCACTAATTGACTTTGGGTTTTATCAAAAGTAAAACAATTGGATTCTTTATAAATATCTAACAATTCTTTTCCTGAAAAATCTGGGTTAGTCAAAACCTCACACGGTATGGGATGTGGATTAAGGTTTTGTGCCTTAGTCATAAAAACACAAAAACAAAAAAGTAGGGTTACGAATACTTTCATTTGTGTTTTTATTTTTTATCTTGATGAGATTGTAATTCGTCTATTTGTTTCTGCAAAGCAATCACATATAAACTTAATTCTTCTATTTTTTCCAACAACAAAACATTCATTTCCCCCATATCCACACCTTCTTTTTGAATGGTCTCGACATTGGGAATATTGGGCAAGTGTCCGTTTTCTTTAATGAAAATTTCTAGTTCCTCAATGGTTTTCAAGGGATAGTCTTCTTCAAAAACGTAATCTGCCCAAATGGTTTGTGAAAGTCTTAATCTTTTGGCCTCAATATATCCATCTGCATATACTCTAAATACATCTTGGTCTAAGTTTTCATTTACAATCCTAATAGTAGGAGCAGAGATGTCTTCGGTTTTGATTACCATTTTACCATCGCCAAATACAGCAAATACGTCAGTTTCAGTTTCGGCATTGTGCACATTCAATGCTTTTCTACCATCTTTATCTACTACAGTATTGATTCCTATTCCTGAGAGTGTGGGTGAGGTACTTGTTAGAAAAACATCCAACCCATTTTTGTTGGGTACATTTTGGTTCACAGCCAGCATCGAA
>CAWUIK010000015.1:0-40291 GCA_963922585.1 uncultured Flavobacteriales bacterium
GGTGGTGGTGGTGGTGGCGGAGGTGGCGGAGCATCGTCATAATGATCAACAACTTGGAAATAATATTCTTCCTGATCATCATCTTCCAAAACCTCCACTTCATCAGCGATTGGGGGTGGCGGAGGAGGAGGAGGTGGTGGTGGTGGTGGTTGAAAATCTAAAATTGGTGGAATAAAATCATCAGGACGTTCGTCTTTAAATTTTGATTCCAAACTTTCTGGGGTCAATGTAAAACTTGTGTATTCAAAATAGCACAAGGTTATTGCCAAAGCAAATACACCTCCTATAGAAAGGTATCCTGCTCTGTTCACTGACCTGTTTAAATCAATGTCTTTGTTTTTCTTCAGTTCCATAACGTAAAGATTTTTGGTAAAATTAATACTTTTTTTTTAATCTCAACAAAATAATACAAGCCGATTATCAAAAGGTTCATACCGTTACCTAATTAACTGACATTTTTTTAAAATATTTTTGATTTTCTTCCACTTTTCAACCCAAAAATCAGCCGTTAAAATGCCTATAATTACTCCAAATGTATTAGCTAATACATCAATTAGATCTCCTGAACGATTTAACCAAAAATAATGTTGAAAAATTTCCATTAAAACTCCAAAGGAGACACAAAATAAGAACCCAAAAATAATTTTGTAATTAGCATTGTATTTTACTAAACCCAAATATATCAGAACATAAAATAAATAGTAGATAACAAAATGTACCCACTTGTCAATCATTAAGGTTTTCATCCATGGTGCGCTTGGAACAGTATCTCCATTAGTGCTACTAAGCAAAACTATTACAATACCCCAAAGAAAAGCAGGCCAAAATGATTTGACAAACATTAATTCTGAAAGTACTTGATTATCCTATTAAAGATTGGTATGCTTCAGCTGAAAGTAAATTATCAACTTGAGAAGCATCAGACAATTTTACTTTAATCATCCATCCTTCACCATAAGGATCAGAATTAACAGCCTCAGGATTAGACTCAAGGGCTTCATTAAATTCAATAATTTCACCACTTACAGGCATAAACAAATCAGAAACTGTTTTTACTGCTTCAACAGTTCCAAAAACTTCTTCTGCTTCTAATGTTTCGTCAACTGTTTCGACTTCTACATAAACAATATCACCTAATTCGCCTTGAGCGAAGTCTGTAATACCAATTGTCGCGATATCACCATCTACTTTAATCCACTCGTGATCTTTGGTGTACTTTAATTCTGAAGGAACATTCATTATTTTGTAATTTAAATTTTTGCGAACTTATAAAAATCTTTTGATATAAGATTCTAATTTTTAAAAAAGAAAAGAACAATTTCAAAAAAACTTAGTACTTAAAGCGAGAACCTCAATGCAAAACCTGCATTTGTATTTGCAGTTGGAAAAGAAGTAGAAATAAATGGTGTATTAACTACTCTATCATAGTAAGCTCTTATAGAAAACTTAGCAGAAAGATTGTATGAAGCTGAAAACTTAATCGATAAAATTCTTTGTCCTGCCGTAGGTTGATTTTGATTTTCAACTATTTTTCTAATTATGGTTTTATTGTCTCTCATAGAAACATCCAACCTCATTATTAAATCTTTGGGCTCCAACTCTTTACCTTGTATTTTGATAGGGAGTCTAAGTTTTTTCCACGTATATCCAGAACCTATCGTTACTTCGGTTCCTTGTATTTCTGTAATTTGACTATTGGTAAGGCTTAACCCGATATTTCTGTCTTTTTTAAATTCAAATTTTGCCATCAAATCGTTATTCAGTGTGATGTCTATTCCAATAAGTGGTGCAAATTGTTCGGTAATAGATACCTGCATGATTTGTTTTTGAGAGATCACATTTCCATTTAAATCAACAGATGTTTGGTTTTCATCAAAATTTAAGTTGGTTGTAAATCCTGCAACATTTAAGTTACTTCGATAAGCGTGATTAAAAGTAATTCTTTTGAATAGTTTCCCTATAAATTTTATACTCGTTAGTCCATCATAGCTTATTCTCCAATTGGGAAGTGGCATTCTATTGAATAAATTAGTTGTAGATTTATGACCAGCCTCTACACCTGTATAAGCAGCAATAAAAGAACCTATAAGAACATCTTGTTGAGAACCGCCATACCCTTGTGCAAAACCATTTTCGTTGTTTACAGAATCAGGGTTGAGGTTGTTTAAATCTACGCCATTGCCAATAAATTGAGAAACAGAACCTCTTATTTCTAGCATATCTGCGAAAGTTTGGTTGAATAATTTATCCTCATCTCCTGTTTCTTTTGTAAAAGCGGAACGAATGGAAATAATAGATTTGCTAAACATTCCAGTAAACTGTTTATTGAGTAATCCAAAATCATCATTATCATCAAATCCCATGGTTGAGTTTGTATTTTCTACTAGATTAAAATCTGCATTTAAGTCAATTTTAAGTCCTGTAATGGGTTTTATAGTCGCTTTGAAGTTAGCTTTTTCGGTGTGGTTTACCATATATTGCATCGCAACTCTTTGCAAACTATCGGTTACCCAACCATTATTGTAAGCAGTGTTTCCAAAACTAATATCTGTAGGTCTTCCAAAAATATCTCTCCCTTCTCTTCCAAAAAGATCTACTTCTTGATTTCCTCCTGCAACAAACTTATATGGGCTTGATTGGAATGAACTTAAGTTGTTAGCTTGTAGTCCAAGAATACTGGTGTTCAAATCATATCCTGGCATTAAGATCCCATCTGTAGTTGCATAAGTCCCTATAACATTGTCTACAGACATGGCAATTCTGGCTACTTGTTCTAATACTTTAAATTCTTTCTTTTTAATAAGTTTATTGGCTGGCACATGAATTTTATCTTCTTTTACCTCTGCAATAAGTTTTCCTTTTTTATCTACCACATTACCATCATCTCCATATTTTACGGCTCCTTCAATTAGTTTTTTAAGTTTCTTTTCCTTTTTGGGTTTGTCTATAATTTCAATTTTATCGTTGCCTTTTCCTTTACTTTTACCTCCATTATTTATGTTCTGTTTGGCAAAATTAGAACGACTACCATTGTATTTGTCATTTACTTTTTTCAGATAAGCTGATTTATTGTAGAGCGTTTTCATGGTTAGTTTTGCATTCCAACTTACTTGCCTAGAATTTTGAATTACATTTCCAACTTCAGGCACTGCCAAGGGTGCTCTGGTCCAATTATAACTTCCAGTATATCTTGTGGTCAAAGCCATCCAATCTGTAAGTGGGAAATTTGCCAATGGCCATTTATAGTTGATATTAAAATTATGATCATAATTCATGGTTTCTCCAAAACCTCTGATACTTGTATTTACTGAATCGCTTCTAAAAGCATCTTCATAACCAAACATTCCGTAATCTACTTTACCAAAAGGCTCATTGATAAAGGCTCTGTTTTTTGCACTAAAATCAAAATTTAGCGCTTTGGTCAAGTCATATTTGATAGTATAATCTCTATCCCAGTTAAACGTTTTGTTGTATTGCGGAAACTCGAGATTTTCGCCACCCAAGAAATTGTATCGCATTGCAAATTCTTGATAAGTTCTGCTTACATTAGTAGCAAAACCAATTTGTTTGGGGGCAAAATAAAGATTGAATTCTTTTAGTAATTTTAACCAATTTGATTTTCTAATAAAATTAACTTTTTTGAAAGGCTCCCATGCTTTAGGTGCTTTTGAAAAACTGTAATTAAGACCGACTAAATAATTACGAGTATCATCATATCTGGTATTAATATCTTTTCTATTTAATTCATTGTAGGAAACATTAAAGGACAAATTAGACAGATTATAAAAGTGTGGTTTGGGAGATTTACCCTCTTTATTTTTAGGGTTTACGGATACATTTGTCAAGTTAAATGCTCTTCTTTCGAACAATGTGATAGAATTTTCTCTGTACTGTCTCCACTCTTCATTTTCCATATCAGGTCCTCTTTCTAGAATTAAATCAGGATTTAGAGGATCATACAAAGGTCTTATCACATTTCTAGAATATCCTAAATAGAGAGGAAGTCTAAGACCTATTCTATCTCCAAAAAAGTTACCTAACTGGACTGTAGCACTAGCATCAAAACCATAGATATGTTCTTGTTGTCTTTCTGAAACACTTTGTTCAATGCTACCCCATCCTGGAGAGGAATAATTTCCTGCTAGCGAAACATCTGCAAAATCTGCTAATTGCGCTGACAATCTACCTAGTGTAGCCCAACCTGCTTTGTTATTAAAGTCTGTTAATCGCAATTCGTTTACCCAAACTTCAGCACATATATCCTCTCCGTCATCTGGTTGCCATTGATTATTTGGATCATCTTTTTTGGGATTTCTAACACCAATCATGATCGTTCTTAACGACTGTAAATTAGGATTTCCAATCACAGTAATGTTTCTATTAGTAGCTGTTGAATCTACTTTAGTATATCTTTCAAAGATATTGAAATTAATACTATTTCTTTGTTTTTTTAATTCTTTTAGTAAATTCAAATCAATGACCATATTGTTTTCTGTTGGCCACACACTTGAAGGAGCATTATTATACCATGGACTAACTTTTACAGGCATTTCATACTCGTAGTAGTTTGCATTAAAGTCAGTTCCAAGTCTAATGAAAACTGTTAAGTCATTATCTTCGAGATCAAACTCGCCCAAATTACTTTCTGCATGAACAAACATTTCTAATTTATTGTAATTTCTTACATCAAAGTTGATATTTCTTAAAGCAGCTCTTGCATCTCCATCTTTGAGTCCACATACATCTAAAACAAGTGATTGTTCGTTCTGCTGAGCTAAATTGGCAGTTTGAAAATTAATTTCTCTTATAATTCCATCTGGAATTACATAATTGATTGGTACTTTTTTACCATTATCTTCCAAGTTGACAGCAGTTACATTAAATGTTGTCCCACTTTCTTCCCCCTGAATGTATTCTCCATTACTTAATAAATCACCTTGATATGCTCTCCACTCACCTCTTACTAATTCTAATCTTGCAAATCTCAAAACAGCCTCTTCAGACCATCCATGCATAAACATTCTGATGAATCTAATTGCTCTAAAATCTTGAATTCCATTAATTCTAGATGTAAAGTTTCTTACTGGAATTCTAAATTGATACCAATTTACCGTTTTTCCACTTCTATCATCAACACCTTCGATAACATCAACAATATAATTAGTTCCAACCTCCATGTTTTGTGGCTTTAAGGCAACTTGATATTGAAAATAAGCTTCAGCTTCGTTTAAGTTATTATCGGCATTTATATCCTCAATATTAGGCAAAGTAGTAGCCGAAGTAGAATATCCGTCATTGTTTAAAGTTGCGGAAATTTCAGCGGTAGGTGAATTACCATCAGGATTGTTATACAATTTATAACGTTCAAGGATTGAAGATTGTTGCTGATCATAACCATCGTCTCTAAAATAGCGGTAGTTGTCATTACTTGGATCAGCTTCTATCTGAGATTTAATTGTAGGATCAACATTTAAATTATTGAGGTAATCAGCAAAAAAATCTGCTTCTAAATCATTTCTTAATCCATCAAGACCTACATCTTGATTAAGTCTTGTATTAATATCATTATCAAATGCTACAACTATGATTTGAGAAGTAGGCATATATCCCCAAGCAGTTTCGACAATATTTTCATCTACATACTGTCCATTTTCATCAGGTCCAGAAGTGGGGAGACCATTCTCAAATGATTTTTGACCATCTTTTAAAATATCTTCACTTATATTTCCTAAATTAAAGTATAAATTTCCACCTGTTGTGTTGGGAGAGTCTTCATTGGTTCCGTTTGGGTGACTGGTGCTAAAAGGATCCATCATCCAAAACTGAATATACTCTATATTTGCCGCTTCAAAATCATTGGTAGTTAACGTTCTCATTATACCCGCCCATCTATTTGCTGGATCGGTAAAAAGACCCGTTGTTGGATCTACATTATCAGTATCAAAATTATATGGGCCTCTTTCAGCGGGGTAGTATGCCAAATCCAATACAGGAATATTATTTAACGAACCTGTAGCTAATTGTTTGTTAGGAAAAACTTCATTTACTAAAACTTGTCGCATCCTATTGTCAACTTGCATTTCACTATTTTGGATATGACTAGGAGTTAAGTTGTTGTTGTTATGAAAAAGTGGATCTATAACATACCAAGCAATTTTGGCTCTTCTCTTTCCATATTCTAAATCATTACTCAATGAAGCCTCAGGAAATAAATCAGGTTGACCCTGAGGAACTGATGCATGCACCCATGTATTAAAAGCCCTAATATCAATACTAGATTGAGAGCCTTCAAAATCATCAATGTATGAATTTCCTTCTTTTCCAATGGCTTTATTGTGACCAGGCAACAAAGATGCAACTTCACCAGAAAAATTAACAACAGACATTTCTTTGGTATCAATAAAAGGAATTTTATCAATCATCTTAGTTAAAAAGGGGACTTCTTTTCTAAATGAACCATCCAATCCAAACATTGTATTGGCTACAGGCTCATCACCTATATTTACTTTTTGAGTAAGAGGTCTTTCAGTAAGTCGCATTACTGTGGCACCAATTTGAGCATCTTTATTGAATCTATAATCCAAATGAGTTCCTATAAGTGATTTTTGCTGGATGGAGAATAAAGAATTACTTTCCATTTGAATCTTAATAGGCGCTCCAGAACTCAAGATTCCATCATTCAAAATTCTAACTCTTCCTAAGTTGTAATCGACAGTATAATCAGATCCTTCGGTCAACATTCTACCTCCAGCAGTTACTTGAACAGATCCCGGTGGCACATTAAGTGCATTAAGAGAAATTTCAGAACTTACTGAGGATTGATATGTTCCTTTGATTTTGAAACGATTCAACTCTGGAATTTGTTGTGCAGCAGTTTTTGTACTGTCGTATAATTCTTTAAAAACAACTTTGTTAATTACATTTTGATGAACTCCAGCCGCTTGAAGGGATTCCCCCAAAGTTTTGGAAAAAGGTTCTCGTGTATTAAAATACAATCTTCCGTTTCTAGGATTGATTGTTCCAACTTCTGAAATTCTTCCATTAGTAGCGTTGATAGGAATAAAATCAAATACACCATCACTATAGCGTGCTTGTTGTTGATTTAACTGATCTAAGCCCAACAATTGAATTAATAATCGAATGTTTTCTGTTCCTGCTTGTGGAATATAGTTTACATCAACACCTGTACTTGGATTATTGTACCAAACATCTAGTCTGAAATTTTGGGAATCTATTTGATAGGCGCCTAAAGAATAGACGTTTTTCATCATCAGTTGCCAAAGTTTTTGTAGAGGATTCCTTACAGTAGATTTTAATAATTTAAGGTATAATGCACTTTGTCCTGCAATACCATCTGTACTGAATTCTCCCACTTGATAGGTATTGCCTTGGTAGGTGTATTGATATGCGACAGCAAGTACTTCATCATTATTTAAAGATTGATTCAAAGACAAGAAACCTAAGATACTGTTGTAAGAATATTCATTTTCGGTAAGCATTCTTGCATTTTCTAACTTTTCATATTCCACAGCCTGAATCATATTGAACTGACTGTTGAGAACATTGGATGCGTTCACATAATTTCTAATACTAGTATTTTGCGTCAATTGGCTGTATAAAGTATTGTGCTTATTATCTGGAATACTAGGTTGGTTATTTGCATATACAGGCTTTTCCATATTTTGGGGATTGGATTCTCCCAAATCTGCAAAACCTAAAATATTTCTTGTATTTTCGAAATTATTGGTTCTATTGGTTACCCAAACTTCCATTCTTTGAATCTGAATTTGACTATTTGGAATAGGTAAAGTAGTCATCGATTGATCGTAGGTATCATGAAAATAATACCCTAAATAAAAGTGTCTATTTTCCTCATAATTATCAACATTTATCTCAAATTCTTGAACTTGTGCTCCACCAGCAACTTCTATTTCTTTTTTCTGTCCTTTATCTTGAGACAAAACAGTTGTAACGCTCAATTTACCAAATCTCAATTTAGCTTTTACACCAAACAAACTCTGGCTTCCTTGAATTAAAGAAGAGTTAAGAGGCATACTAACATTTCCCGCTTCAAGTTGCTCTAAAATGTCATCTTCATCACCTGCGTAGGCTAATTTCAGTTGATTTTCAAAATCGAATGTAGCTTCAGTATTATAGTTAAAACCTATATTCATGAAATCACCGATTTTCCCTGTCAGATTCATTTGAATTTGCTGATCAAAATCAAAAGTGGTAATTCTTCTTTGTCTTTCGGGAAGAACTGGATTATCTGTTCGAGAAACATTAAGTCCAAATTTCAATTCGGCAGAACCTTGAGGTCTAATTTGAATAAAATCACTGCCAGGTAATTTAATTAAACTTTCTTCTGTAATTTCATTTTCAAAATCAGGAATATCTGCCTCTTTTCCTCTTGCATCATCTACTTGTTCGTCCAGTTTATCTTTCCAATACTGCTGCATAGATTGTTGCTCTTGATACCTCATGTATTCTTCCATGGTCATTGAACTTGGAGGAAGAACATTAAATTCACCATCGACAGTATTGGTAAAAATGTAAGTACCAGTAACTGGATCATAAGTTACATTTGAGTTATAATTAAGAGGGTCTTTGAAATCTACATTTCCTTGATTACTTTGAGAAGGATCTTGATTATTAGGAATTGGATAAGGCAAAGTTACCTCAGGAGAATCCAAAGCAAGTGGAATAGATGTTGGTTCCCATTCTAAAAAAATGCCTGCAAATGCTGAATTTGAAAGCAAAAGCAATACAAAAGCAATCAAAAAATATGTCAATCCTAAGTGTCTCAGACCAGCAGTAGTAATAATGTTCTTATAATGATTTGAGCGTAATTTTTACTAAATCTTCTACAGTCAAGTCATCACCATGTTTTTTATATGCATCGGCAATGATTTTTTCTGCACGTTTTTTATCTACGCCCAAAACAACTAATGCAGTTAACGCTTCATTTTTAATTGTATTGTTTGGAGACAAAGATTTTTCTCCTACGGTCAACTCACCATCCACTTTATCTTTAAGATCAACTATCACTCTTTCGGCAGTTTTTGCTCCAATTCCTTTAACATTTTTGAAAGAATTTACATCCTCACTTATTATTGCATTTGCACATTCTTGTGGTGTCATTCCAGAAAGCACCATTCTAGCAGTAGAAGGACCTACACCAGAAACAGATATTAAATAACGAAACATTTCTCTCTCGGCTCTTGAGATAAATCCAAAGAGGACATGCGCATCTTCTCTGATGGCTAAATGTGTAAAAAGCCTAACTCTGCCTTTATCCGGAAGGCCAGAAAACGTATTGAGTGAAATGTGCAAAATATATCCAATTCCGTTTACATCAATTACAGTATATGCTGGGTTCTTCTCTTCTAATATTCCGTCTATATGAGTGATCATTATTTATCAGGTATTTTGGTATATAAAATAATAGCCAGCTAAAGTAGGAATTATCTTTTCTTTAGGAAAATTAACAGGCTAAAAATTAGATTAAAGTATCTATAAAAAATATCATTAGATGTTTAAGTTTATTTATTTTAATTTTGCGCTAAAGCAATTACTATATATTCTTTAAAAAAGTGATAATGAAAAATATCAAAAAATTAAACCTCACATTTGTTAAGACTTTGTTATTCTTAATATTTACAATTTTTTCTCAACTTGATGTAATTTCTCAATTTCAAAAATGCAGTCACAAAAACCATCTACAATTTCACAATAAAAACAGTGCAGATGATAACCTAAGGAGTGATACCATAGATGTTTTGAATTACAAAATCGAATTGGATTTTATGAATATTGCTTCTCAAAATATAAAAGGAAGTTGCCAAGTAAAATTCAAATCACTCCAAAATAACATTACCTCTTTAAGTCTCGATTTACTTCAGCTGAATATTGATTCAATAAAACAAGGTGGTTTTTTAAACACCTATTCTTACAATGATACTCTATTAATAATTACGCTTGAAAACACCTTAATTTCTGGAGTTACAGATAGTTTAACTGTTTATTATAATGGTACACCACAAGGAGACCCATCAGGTTGGGGTGGATTTTATTTTCAAGGTAATTATGCATATAATTTAGGTGTTGGATTTGGAGCAGACCCTCATAATTATGGAAGAGTATGGCACCCATGCTTTGATAACTTCGTAGAAAGAGCTACTTATGATATTACACTCATTACTCCTTCATACTTGAGAGGTTATGCAAATGGGATTATCGAAAATGAAATAGATAACGGAACATCTTTTACTAGGACTTGGATAATGAATCAAGAGATTCCTACTTATTTGGCTTGCGTAGCGGTTAGTAATTACACGAATGTTTCTCAATCTTATCAAAGTTCACTTCAAGGAATAAACATTCCTGTCCTATTGATTGCAACTCCTAGTGATACAACTAATTTGAAGAATTCATTTGTGAATCTTTTTGGGGCTATAGATGCTTTTGAAACCCAATATGGTCCTTACCTTTGGGATAAAGTAGGCTTTCATTTGGTACCATTTAGTTCTGGAGCAATGGAACACGCCACTAGTATTGCTTACCCTCAAGTTACTGCAAATGGTAATACTACATATGAAACTTTGATGGCTCACGAACTCGCCCATAGTTGGTGGGGAAATTTAGTGACATGCAGGACTGCTGAAGACATGTGGATCAATGAAGGAATGGCCTCTTATTCCGAGAAAATTTTCTTAGAAAACGTTTATGACTATAACAGGTATTTAACTGAAGTAAAAAATAATCATAAAGACGTATTGTTGAATGCTCACATAAGAGATTCTGGATATTACGCGCTTCACGAAGTGCCTCACAACATTACATATGGTGATCATTCTTACAATAAAGGTGCAGATGTTGCGCATACTTTGAGAAGTTATATGGGAGATTCTGAGTTTTTTAGTGGCATTCAATCATTTTTGATAGACAATGCTTTTACGGATGTAGATGCTTATGATTTTAGAGATCATTTAAATGCCAATACGAATGTTGATGTTACAGATTTTTTTAAGGATTGGATTTTCAATCCTGGTTTTGCGGGATTTGTTGTAGATTCATTTGAGGTATATAATAATGGAGGAATTTTTGAAGTAACAAGTTACATTCAACAAAAGCTAAAAGGAACCAATCTGTTTTTTTCGAATGTTCCAATAGAAATTACTTTTATGGATGAAAATTGGAATTCACAAACTGAAACAGTGAATTTAAATGGGCAATATAGTATTGCAAATTCTGTCATAAACTTTGAACCGACTATGGTTTTCTTAAATATGAATGATAAAATTGGACAAGCCGTAACAGGAACAAATGATATCATCAAAAACACAGGTCTTAAAGACTTAAATTACCCTATGTTTAGATACAATGTTACAAACGCTGGTATAGATAGTAGTTGGGTAAGAGTAGAACATTATTGGATTGCTCCAGATGGCTTCAAAACTAATGAAAATGATTGGCTATATCAAATTAGTGAAGAAAGGTTTTGGAAAGTTGACGGAATCTTTTCTGATGGGTTTTCAGCAAAGGGGAGAGTGTTTTTTAATGGAAGAAATGTAGTAGGTGGCTATTTAGATCATTTGCTAATTTCTAATCCTAATTTTCATGAAGATTCACTTAGGCTTTTACACAGAACTAATAGTAGTGACGAATGGAAAGAAGTACAAGGATATACTATTTCAAATTTAGGTTCTGACACTGATGGATATGGCTTTATTGATTTTGACACTTTGAAAAAAGGAGAATATACTTTCGGATGGAGAAAGTCTTCTGTTTCAGTATTTGAAAACTATAATAAGGAATTAAAAATGAATGTGTTTCCGAATCCTGTGCAGGATATTTTGAAATTGGAAGTAAATTTACCATACAGTTCTAACTATGAAATAAATGTATTCAATTCTTTAGGAAGTTTAGTCATGAAAAAATCATTTTTTGTTAACTTTTTGAATGTTTCAAAACTAACTTCAGGGTTATATACCATTGCTATTATTGATCAAAAAAATAAAACTATTCTTACGAAAACAAATTTCATTAAAGAATAGCTTATTATCATTTAGACTGAAATTCTTTAAGATACAAAGGCTCAAAATAGGCTAAATCTTCAAAATTAGAATTCAAAAACTTCTGATAAGCTATTTTAGACATTGCTCCTGCAGAAGTTTTGAAGCCTTTATTTATAGTTATATCATAATGAAAGGAAATATTATCAAATTTATCTGCTCCTTCTCCAAACATTAAGATTTTACCTTTCAATTCTTCAAAAGATGTTTCATCAATAATTTTTGCATTAGGGGGAACCAGACAAGATGATTTTGAATAAATAGAACAATACACTTCCATTCTTCTTGCGTCAATCATTGGAATAAAAAAGTCATATTCAGAATCGTCTAGATCTTCATCTATAAACTTTTGCATCATAATTTCCAAAGCGTCCATACTCATTAATGGAATATCTAGCGCGTAACAAAGACCTTTTGCTGAGGCTGTTCCTATTCTTAATCCAGTATAAGAACCAGGACCAGAACTCGCAACTATTGCACTCAATTCACTTATTTTTAAGTTGCATTTTTCAATTAAAGAATTGATAAACAAATTTAAATTTTCAGAATGCTTATAGTCATCAGGATGAGTCTCTTCAATGGCAATAGTTCTACCGTTTTTACTAATAGCCACCGAACAGGTCTTCATTGAAGTTTCGATTTGTAAAATGAAAACATCCATAAATTAATTAACTTTAGTAATTGTAAACTCCACTCTCCTATTGGCATTTATTTCCGTTTCGTTTTTGGCGGGTCTAAATATCATTTGAGAATTTCCGTACCCTTTATAGGTCATACGAGATGCTTCAATTCCATTATTCAATGCAAAATTATAAACTGCAATGGCTCTATCTTCACTTAATTTTTTATATTTTTTTACATTGCGTTTTCTTGTTCCATGAACATGGCCGCCTATTTCAACTTCCATTGTAGGGTTGCTTTTAAGAAATAAAACCAAATTACTTAATTCATCTTTACTGTTGGATAAAAATTGTGGAGAATTGGGTAAAAAAAGTATGTTTTCTAATTGAAGTTTTGTACCTAAAGTTATGGGAGTTAATTGAATTGTAAAGGTAGTATCTTTTTTACCATCCCATTTAAAATTATATTTTTGAAATAAATATCCTTTTTGGCTTGCAATAATTTTTTGCTCAACTCCAGAATTAAAAAACTCAGAATAGATATTTCCCTCTTCGTCAAATTGAAGATTATCTGTGTAATCTTTACCTAAAGATTTTAAAAATATATTGGGTTCAATAATGCTATTCCCATTTTCGTCTAATGTGACAATTGTCACTCTAAGGGATTTTGGAATTTCAATAACATCCTCCAATACAGGCTCTTCAATAAGAGGATAATATTCTGAAAAATTTAAAATAGAAAAACTTCCTTTACTTCCGTATGGGCTATCAATAATTAGAAGTAGGCTATCGCCTGCTTTTACATCAATAGGCTTACTAAAACTAAGGTTAGGTCCAGCTGCAGAAAAATTGTTTTCATAACCTTTTTTTAAACCAGTAACACTTCCTTTTTCTGGTGTTCTCTTTGATAAATTACTTCTCAGAGGAAGAATTGTTTTGTTGAGGATACTATCGCAAGTACTGGTTCCAAAATAATTGAAAAGTATAAAGTCAAAATCGTCATCAGCAAATTGTGGCACTAACTCAAATTGAAAAGAAGCGTCCATTGTAAAGTGAATAACACTCCAAGACGTGTTGTGTTCTTGGGTAAAAAAGTACTCGCTTTTTATATTATTTCCTTTTATTTCCATTTGTTTTCCATAACTTTCAGGGGTTGGAATGACTCCCAAACTATCTTGAAAATACAAAGCAGTTATACAATCTCCATTTTGGGCATTTAAATTTAAACCTATTAAAAGAGAAATAATCAGTATAGTAAAAAATTTATTAATCTTAATATTCATCATTAAACACCTTTTTCTTCAACTCAAAATGTTGACCTAAATAAACTTTTCTAACTTGTTCATCAGCTGCTAACTCTTCTGCTGTCCCAGATTTCAAAATAGCACCTTCAAACAAAAGGTAGGCTCTATCAACTATAGACAATGTCTCTTGAACATTATGATCTGTAATTAGAATTCCAATATTTTTCTTTCTTAATTTTAAAACAATACTTTGAATATCTTCCACAGCAATTGGGTCAACCCCTGCAAAAGGCTCATCCAAAAGAACAAATTTGGGATTAATTGCTAAACCTCTAGCAATTTCGGTTCTTCTTTTTTCTCCTCCTGACAGTTTATTTCCTAGATTTTTCCTAACGTGACCTAGTCCAAATTCTTCTATCAACTCTTCAAGTCGTTCTTTTTGTTCTTTTTTTGATAGTTTAGTCATTTGAAGAATCGAAAGAATATTATCTTCAACACTCAACGTTCTAAAAACAGAAACCTCTTGTGGTAAATATCCAATCCCCATTTGAGAGCGTTTATACATAGGTAATTTGGTTATATCTTTTCCATCTAAAAAAACTTTACCACTATCAGGTTTTATAAGTCCTACCATCATATAAAAAGAAGTAGTTTTTCCTGCTCCATTAGGACCTAATAAACCAACAATTTCTCCTTGATTCACAGAAACACTAACGCCTTTAACAACTTGTCTTCCTTTGTATGATTTTTTTATTTCTGTTGTACTTAATTCCATTAAAAATTGAATTGTAATTTTCCTCTAATACCCACTTGACTAACTTTTATTCCATCATATTCATTATCGAGGTACGTCAAACGCCAAAGTACATCAATTCTGAGAAATTTAAAAATATTTTCTATACCAGCAGCCATTTCTAAATATGGTTTTTGTTGCAAAGTACTTGTAAAACTGGGCAACTCCATAATTGCTAAATTTTTATCACTTATTCTTCCATAAACCCCTTTGAGCGTCAAAACTTCTCTCCATTTTAATTTTCTGAGTAAAGGAATTTTATTCAAAAACAATCCATCAAAATGTTGATGTGCATGAAAAGAAACATACTCGTCACTTACAAATTCTAGAATATTCATCATATTGAATGATGTTTCGTTGTAATTCCAAGTTTCATTTCCACTATGTACTTCTAACAATGCATAAGGAGCGCTTCCAAATATTTTCCCTGCCTCAAACTCATAATTAAAGGTTCCAAATATTCCTAATGAAAATTTATGCTTATATGACAATCTCACTTTTTGATATTCGTACTTACTTCCTAAAACGTTAGGAATACCATAGGTAAATGTTGCCGAAATTACAGGGTATTTTGTTCCTAAAGAAATCCTTTCAAATTCACCTGAAAGAAACTGTTCTTCATAAGCAAATCTTGCATTAAAAGCAACTTCAGATGCAGTCAAACTCATTTCAGGTGTTATCGTTCCATCCGAATTAATAGTATTAAATGTTGTAATTCCAATTGGTCTAAATTGTGAATTGCGAATCAGCAACTCGGTTGTCATACCTTGAAACCATTCCCTTGTATAGGTTCCTCTGTATTCTTCATTAAAAACAAGTTTATTGTATGGATTTCTTCTTAGAGAAGTAACAATACTGGTATTGTTGTATGCATTTGAACTTATACCAACTAATTCTACATCATTCTTATATACCAACTGAACCAATCTACGAGGTTTTTTGGTAATAAAAAAACGTGTTCCAAACCCATATTTAATCTCTTCATCCATTAAACCATAAGCTGCATAAGCAGATAGTTCTATCATTTTACTAAAATCATTGGATGTTCGTAATCCAAATCTAAAACGATTTCCTTCTACATCATTAAAACTCCAAATACTATATAAAGGTCCTAGTTCAATTTTTCCCCAGACTTTATAACCTGTAGTTAGTGTCTGAATCACATCAATGTAGGATTTTATAATTGGTAAATTTTCAAGCGTATCTATCATATGATAAATTCCTGCCTGATTTTTTGTTAAAGAATCGTGTCTGTGCTCCTTCCAAAAATCATCAGTTTGGTCTTGAGCATTATCAGCAACTGCAATATTTCCTGATTTATAAAACTCATCATCTTTTGGTTCATTAATGACAAAATTCCTGTAACTGGTGCTTTTTCTTCCATAAAACCCCATGGTTTTATCTGTCACTTCAAAATCAACCAATAGTTCGTCTTTAGTAAGCATCCATACCTCATCTTTTACTTGTTCAAAAGTTTGTGAAACTGTCAATTCATTTACAAAATTGATATTAGCATCTTTAGAAATTTTTCCTTCTACATATTTGATGGCATAGGAGGTATCATTGATCCACATGGTTCCTTCTACCGTAAGTTCGGCTTTTCTTCTTGGTATAAATTGCATTTCATAACACCAATACTTATCGATAAACATACTATCAATCAAATAATATCTGTAATAATTCAAGCCTCTATCAGAAATTGGACTAATAAAACTTTTACCGAAAACAGGGAGAAAATTTTCATAGATATTCACTTTTTGATACATGTCACCAGTAAACTGAGAAACACTTTCATTTTCTACTCCAGACACCTTTGTTGCTTTGATGAATTCTTTTTCTTGTTTTGGATTTTTCCTGTAATAAAAATCAGACAGAGATTCTGACATAAACATAGGTAAGTATGGTTTTTGATCAGCAGTATCAACATTATCAAAAATAAAGTCAAATTTCCTAAAGGCTTTACTATTCATAAACTCATCTGTAATGTTGTTCAGGTCAAGTTGAATTTTATTGTACACCTCATATTCGTATGCCTCTAGTTTTTCTCTATTATTAATTTCTTTATTTTTTATAACTTTTCTTAGAATTGGATGCGCTGGATTTTCATCACTTGGAAGCACTACTAGTTCTGCCATGGTTTCCATAGCAGGGTTAAGTTTTATAATTATTTCTTGAGACTTATCTCTTATAATTTTTTGCTTAAATAATTCATAACCAACAAATGAAGCAGCAATAGTATCTGAAGCATAATAACTTTCTAGTACAAATTTCCCTTGAAGATTAGTGGTTGTTCCAATTTTGGTGTCAACAAAATAAACATTCACAAAAGGTAAAGTATCTCCGTTGGCTGCATCAATAACTATCCCTGAAACTTTTGTTTTTTGAGCAAAAAACTGAAAAGCAATCAAAGTTAGCAATATGACAAACAAAACATTACGCATTCGATTTAACTTTATTTTCAATTCTTTTTGCTACCAAAATCCCAATTTCATATAAAAACAAAACTGGAATTGCGACCAAAACTTGACTTATAACATCGGGTGGAGTTATAATCGCTGAAACAATTAAAATAATGATAAGCGCATGTTTTCGATATTTCTTTAAAAAAGAAGCAGATACAATTCCAAGCTTTGACAAAATCATTATTACCATTGGCAACTCAAAAAACAATCCACTAAAAAGGGTTGTAGTGGTTATTAAAGATAGATAACTATTAATGGTAAAATCATTTGTTACATTTTCTGAAACCGAAAATGTTCCAAAAAACTGAACACATAAAGGACTTACAATAAAATAACCAAATGCAATTCCCAATAAAAAAAGTAAAGAAGCCCAAAAAATCGATCCTTTTGCAACTTTATACTCCGAATCTTTAAGTGCAGGTTTAATAAAAGACCAAAACTGGTAAAATACATAAGGAAACATGACAATAAAACCACCTATAAAAGACATGTACATACTCGTACTAAACTGTCCCGTTGGCGATATACTTTGAGTACTTATTTGTATTTGCATTGCACAAAGACTATCATCTAAACCAGAGGTTTGAGAGAGCCAACAAAAAAACTTATATGTAGGAAAACTAGTTTCTTTCAAAGACATGAAAATAGTATTCACGACTTCAATTCTATATATGAAAATGACTACAGCAACAATTATTATTGCTATGACTGCTTTCACAAGTCTCCACCTTAGTTCCTCTAGGTGCCCTAGGAAACTCATTTCTTTATCTTTCTCAGTATCGCTCATAATAAGTATGCAAAAATAGTTTTTTTGATGCTATATTCTTCTATATTTTAAAGAATCATTGCTATATGTTGAAATGTTATATATTTTTGTCGAAAAATAATACTATGGAAAACATGCTTAAGCATGCTCATTCAGGACTTAGATGGGTTGCACTAATTTTGTTGGTTTACGCTGTTGTAAATGCAATAATTAAAAAGAAAAATGGATCATATACTGAAAAAGATAAATTAGTAAGCATTCTAACTTTGAGTTTTGTTCACATACAGGTTGTGATAGGCTTTGTATTGTATTTTCTTCAAGGAAGATATAAAGGTTTTTCTGAAATGTCAGAATCAACAACAAGATTATATGCACTTGAACATCCGCTTACCATGCTAATTGCTGCTGTTTTGATAACTATTGGTCATTCAAAATCGAAAAAAGCAAATGAGGATGGTAAAAAGTTTAAACATACTTACCTTTTCTTTGGAATTGGATTATTACTAATTTTATCTAGAATACCATGGCCATTTTTAGTTCCCAATGCAGGTTGGTTTTAGCATTTTCTTTTGCAGCATTAATTTCCTCATGCAAAACAGATGCTAATGATTCTGGTTCAGTTAGTGTCGTTTCTTCACTTCCTGGATCCAAATTGTATGAACAAAATTGTATTTCTTGCCATGGCAAAAAAGGAGATCTAGGTGTATCAGGAGCTTCAGATTTAAGTATATCAAAAAAATCTAATGAAGAAAAAATTGAATTTATAAAAAAAGGAAGTGAAAATGGAATTATGCAGGCTTATGGAACTTCTTATGGGGGAAACTTATCCGATGAAGAAATAAATAAAATTGTTGAACATTTAGAAACTTTATCAAAATAATTTAAATCAATTTTGTACCTTTATCTATTATTTTCAGTTATTAGGCATTATTGTTGATTTGAATTATTAAAAAAAATATGAATTTCAATTTCTTTAAATATTTCCTTACTGTTGTCATTTCAGTATTTATATTGCTGAGTTCATTGGCTCAAAACTCTAAAGATAGCAAAGGGAAACAAGGACCGTGGAAAGTGTATCACAAAGATGGAAAAACTGTAAAGTACATTGGACAATTTAAAAACGACAAACCCGTTGGGAAATTTGTTTTTTATTACGAAACTGGTGAACCCTCTACTGTAATAGAGCATAAAGACGATGGGACCTCTGAATGTAAAATGTACCATTTAAATGGGAATTTAATGGCATATGGAAACTATCTTAATCAACAAAAAGAAGGTGTTTGGTGGTATTATACTTTGGACAAAAAAGTTATATCACAAGAAATTTACAATAATGGCTTACTTAACGGTATTGCTTATGAATATTTTCCCTCCGATCCAAATGGTAAACTACTAATTTTACAAGAAGTCTATTATGAGAAAGGAAGGGCTCAAGGCGAATGGAAAAAATATTACAAAGATGGAAAACTTCAACAGAAAGGATACTACAAAGATGGTGTTCAAGAAGGACAATGTATTTGGTATGACGTTAATGGAAAACCTGAACTCTATGGAAATTTCAAAAACGGAATGAAATATGGCAGATGGAAAGTTATTAATCCTGATGGAACAGAGGAATTTGTTATTTTCAGAAATGATGAAAAGTTAGAAGGTAAAGAAGCGGATAAATTTTTTGAGTCACTCGTTAATGAAAATAAAAAATAATGAGAATAGTTTCCTTAATAATATTTCTAAGTATTTTTTTCTTCAGTTGTAAAAAATCCAACAATGAAAATGCAAAAATGTATTATTCATACTTTCCTACAGAAATTAATTCATGGGTAGAATACGAAGGAAGAAGAGTTATTCATGTAGCGGATTTAGGAACTGATACTTCTTATTTTTATTTGAAAGAAATTATTACTGAAGAATTCATTGATAATGAAGGAAGAACTACCTTTCTTATCGAAAGATTCGAAAAAGATAGTATGAACCAAGAATACATTCTAAAAGATGTATGGTACTCAAATATTACCAATACTACTGCTGAAAAAGTAGAAGAAAATATAAGATTTACTAAATTAATTTTTCCAATTTCAGGCTCCAAAACTTGGGATGGAAATGCTTTTAATACACTTGAAAAATGGCAATATGAGTATGACAGTTTACACCTTCCTAGAACATACAACAATCTAGATTTTGACAGTACCATTAAAGTAATGCAAATAGAAAATGTAAATCTATTTCAAACTCAAATCGCCTTTGAAGTTTATGCCAATTATGTGGGTTTGGTAAGAAAAAGTTATAAAAATATCGACAATGATAATGGTAGTGAACTAGAATTGACAGTTATAAATTATGGTAAATAAAGAAGTAAAAACAATGATTAAAAGTTGTAGTTTTTCACTCATAATCTTTTTTTTCTTTCCTAGTCTTTTTATTTCACAACAAGATACTCTTTTATATAGAATTACTTTTCTTGATAAAGATTTTAATAGTTTCAATATTAATACCCCAATTCAGTTTTTATCCCAAAGAGCCATCGAAAGAAGAGCAAAATTCAATATTCCTATTGAAGTAAATGACTTACCATTATCAAAAATGTATTTAGATAGTATTTCAAAGTTTAGTGAAATTACAATAATAAATCAATCCAAATGGCTCAATAGCATTGTTATTTCTTGTTACGATACAAATGCGATTACAACGATTTCCAATTGGTCTTTTGTGAGTAATATTTTCCAAGCAAAATCTAATACCATTGTTAAGTATGATAAATTTCAAAACCTTTTTTCTGACGAAAAAGAAGAGATTGTAGTGAATGAACATTTTCCTTACGGAATTACTTATAACCAAAATCATTTACATAAAATTGACTACCTACACGATATAGGTTTTCAAGGGCAAGGAATGCACATAGCAGTCATAGATGCAGGTTTTGAAAATGCTAATGAATTACACGCTTTATCAAAAGTTTTTGAAGAAGGCAGAATTCTTTCAGTAAAAGATTTCGTTGCACACGATGGTGAAGTATTTAACGATCACTCTCACGGTACTGCCGTTTTATCTGTGATTGCAGGATATATAGAAGGTGAGTTTTTCGGAACTGCTCCCAAAGCTAGTTTTCATTTATTAAGAAGCGAAGATGCAAATGCAGAATATATTTTGGAGGAAGATTTTTGGGTAAGTGCAGCTGAATATGCTGATTCTGCAGGAGTGGACATTATCAACACAAGTCTAAGTTACACGACATTTGATGACAGCACACAGAATCACACTTTTGCTGATTTGGATGGAAACACAACAGTTATAGCTAAAGGTTCAAACATTGCTGCTTCCAAAGGGATTTTGTTGTGCTCTAGTGCTGGAAATTATGGAGAAGCAATTTGGGGAAGAATTGGGACACCAGCAGATGCTAGCAATGTCTTGACTATTGCAGCAGTGGATAGTTTAGGCATTAGAGCAGGATTTAGCAGTAGAGGTCCTAATGCGTCTGTAGAGGTGAAACCCAATGTGGCTTCTGTGGGTCACAATTGTTATTTGGTAGCGCCATGGGACGGAACAATTATCAGAGCCAATGGAACTTCTTTTAGCGCACCTATGATTTCAGGAATGGTGGCTTGTTTGTGGCAAGCATTACCAAAATTGAGTCAATCTGAGTTGAGAAATTTGATTCAGGAAAATAGTAGTCAATTTGCGCAACCAGATTCATTGTTGGGGTATGGAATACCAGATTTTTATAAAGCCTATCAAAGTGTTACGGGTATTACCTACAAATTATCTGAGGATTTGAAGATTTTGAATGTATATCCCAATCCATATTCTAGTGGCTTCTCAGAATTACAAATAATGATTTCTAGTAATATTGACCAAACGATTGAATTGACATTTATTGATGCTTTAGGTAAACCTATACACCAAACCCAATTTTCGGTTGCTTCGGGACAAAACAAAGTCAGTATTTCTAATTTACCTGCTTTCGCCTCATCTGTTTACAGATTGCGTTTCAAAGACGAAAAAGAGAAATTTTATTTTCAGAGTTTGGTTATTCACAATTGACTTTGCACATAATTTTAAATCGCAGTTTTAATTACGATGCGTAAATACTACATTTGTATTCTATGGGGAAATTCGCTTTAACTTTAATTAGCATTTTTTTTATTAGCATCTTTCAAGCACAATTGATTGATAATGCTAATTGTCAGGCATTTTCTGACGAACCTTTTTTTGATGCTCAGTTTATCAAAAAAAACAAAATCAAAACTATTCATGGTGAAATCAAAACAAAGGGAAATTTAGAAGTTATCAAAGATGCAAAACTAGTCTCAAAATATGAATTTGACAGAGATGGAAAACTAATACTTCAGTTAGGTTCTTTCAATATAATGGGTTCAAAAGACACTACCTTTATAAACTATAATTATGACGAATACAACAATTTAATTACCAAAAGAACCAATGATGCTTATGGTTTTTTCTCCTACAATTTTGAATTTGACACCAATCAAAGAGTAATTTCAAAAGTCTATTGTAGAGAAGAAAATATTGGAAAAGACAGATATCATTTCGAACTAGGAAAGCAATATACCATTGTAAAAGAATCCTATACCTATATTGATATAGATTCCGTTTTGATAAAATCCATTTATAATAACCACGACAGAATATATCAAAAAACAACTTTTACATACAATGAATTTGATTTACTTGAAACCATACAAGACCAGTATGTTATTAATAAAAAGATTGCACGCACTTCTTTTACCTATACAGACGAAGGGTTTGTGGAAAGTAAAACGTATATGAGAGATGCTCAAAAACCTGAAAACTTTGAAAAATGGGAGTATAAATATGATGAATTGGGTAATTTAACATATATTGATTACTACAAAGGAGAAGTACATACTACGCACAAAGAAGTTTTATACAATCCTTCTACTTTTATGTTGAAAGCATTATTAGTGCAAGATGTGCCTTCGAATTTTATTACCATAATTAAGTTCAACACCACTTATTTTGAAGATTAATATTTCTCAAAAAAAATATTTAAATGAAAATACAAGAAATAATCATTTTTTTAAATGAAATTGCACCGCCTGCACTTCAAGAATCTTATGATAATTGCGGTTTAATTGTTGGCAATTCTGATTGGGATTGCAAAGGGATTGTCACTTGTTTAGATAGTACAGAAGATGTTATTGATGAAGCCATCAAGAACAATTGTAATTTAATTGTTGCACACCATCCAATTGTTTTTTCAGGATTGAAATCTTTTACAGGGAAAAATTATATTGAAAGAACCATTATCAAAGCGATTCAAAACAACATTGCCATATTTGCGATTCATACCAATTTGGACAACGTAAAACACGGAGTAAATGGTTTTTGGGCAAATGCTTTGAAATTGGAAAACCAAAAAATATTGGCTCCAAAAAGGAACTTATTAAAGAAAATTGTAGTTTTCGTGCCCGAAGAATATTCGGAAATCGTAATGAAATCAATGTTTGATGCAGGTGCAGGACATATCGGAAATTATTCTGAATGCAGTTTTGTTTCTGAAGGCAAAGGAACATTTATGCCTATGGAAGGTTCAAATCCTTTTGTTGGAGAAAAAAATATCAGAACAACCTCCAAAGAAAATAAAATTGAAATGATTTGTGAGTCTTTCAAACTAAATAAAGTACTTAATGCACTTCAAAAAGCACATCCTTATGAGGAAGTAGCCTACGATATTTTTGATTTACAAAATAGCAACGCGATAATTGGATCGGGTATGATAGGAGAATTAACTGAACCAATGGACACTCTTGAATGGTTAAACTTTTTAAAGAAAACGATGAATTGCGGTGTTGTTAAATATACAAATATTAATAAAAATAAGATTTCGAAAATTGCGATTTGTGGCGGAAGTGGAAGTTTTCTATTAGAACATGCCATTCAACAAGGAGCAGATGTATTTGTTACTGCAGATTATAAATATCATCAATTTTTTGACGCTGAAAACAAGATAATTATAGCAGATATTGGACATTATGAGAGTGAATATTTAACAATTAATTATTTAGCTAGGATTTTAAAAGAAAAATTTATTACTTTTGCGGTCTTGTTAACGAAAGTGAATACAAATCCAATAAATTATTTGTAACAACCATATGGCAAAGAAAACTAAAGAAACTACAGCAGAAGAAAAATTAAGATCATTATATGATTTGCAAATTATTGATTCTAGAATTGATAGAATAAGAGAAGTTAGAGGAGAATTGCCTCTCGAAGTTGAAGACTTGGAAGCTGAAATCAGTGGACTAGACATCAGATTAGCAAAAATCACTGACGAAATAGATGACTACAAAAGACTTATAGCAGAACGTAAAAATGCTATTGAAGAATCTAAGGCTTTAATTACCAAATACGAAGAGCAACAAAATAAAGTTCGTAACAATAGAGAGTTTGATTCATTAACTAAAGAAATTGAATTCCAAAATTTAGAAATTGAACTTTCTGATAAAAGAATAAAAGAATACAAATTCAAAATTGAAAGTAAAGAAGAGATTTTTGTTGAAAGCAAAAAGTTTTTAGACGAAAGAAAAGAAGTTTTAGCAAATAAAAAAGCGGAATTAGAGACTATTTCCTCTGAAACTAGAAAAGAAGAAGACATTCTGATCGAAGAGTCTGAAAAATCAGAAGAATTGGTAGATCCAAGATTATTGAGAGCGTACAAAAGAATTAGAGGTTCTGCTAAAAACGGATTAGCAGTTGTACCAGTAGAAAGAGGTGCATCTGCAGGTTCTTTTATTCAAATTCCACCTCAAGTTCAAATCGATATTGCTGCTAGAAAAAAAGTCATTATTGATGAACATAGCGGACGTATATTAGTTGATAGTGAATTAGCTTTGGAAGAAGAAGACAAAATGAATAAAAAAATTGCTAAACTTTTAAAGTAATTTTTCAAAATTTATTAAATCTGTAAAAAGGCTATCTAATTTTAAAGATAGCCTTTTTTGTTTCATTTCATTTAATTTCTAACTTTACAAAAAATATAAAACACGATTATGAAAAAATTATTTGTATCATTTGCAGTTGTTGCTACATTTGGATTATCTTCTTGCGGCAATGAAGACGCAAAAGGAGAAGAAAAAAAAGAAGGAGAAACTACAGAAAAAGTTAGCCAAGAAAACGAACTAGATAAAATGTGCGAATGCGTTACAGAAATGTTGGCATTTGGTGACGCTATGATGAGTGAGGACGAAACTGAAATGATGGAAGCAACTCAAAAAATGGAAGTAAAAGAAAAAGAATGCATGGAATTAGCTGAAAAACTTGAAGAAGGAAAGTCAGAAGAAGAATTAGAAAAAATGAAAGCAGATTTCCAAAACAACTGTGAAGCATTAAAAAACATTTAATTTTTTTTAAAAAAACTATAAAAAAGAGGTTTAACTTAAATGTAAAACCTCTTTTTTTTTATACTATTTCAAAATTATATCTTATCTATACCTTCCTGCATTCTTGTCAAAGTTTCTTCCTTTCCTAAAAGTTCTACTATCGCAAACATAGAAGGCCCCATTCCTTTCCCTGTTACTGTAAGTCTGAAATTGGGTAATATTGCACCCATGCCTAATCCTTTTTCTTCTAAAAATGTCTTGAAAGCACTTTCAAGAACCTCAGATTTCCATTCTGATACATTTGCAAAACGTTCTTTTAATTCTGATATTAAAGCAGGTGTTTCAGGTTTCCATTTTTTAGTTACAGTTTCTTTATCATATTCAGTTGGTTTTCCGAAAAAATAATCGCCTTCTAGCATATCGTCAACAAAAGAAGCTCTTTCTTTCATTAAACTAGCAACTCCAGCCATATATTCTGGAGAAAATTCTCCTTTAATTTTTTCTTTCAACAAACTAACTAATTCCATGTCAGATTTGGAACGTAAATATTGCTGATTGAACCATTTTGTTTTTTCAGGATCGAATTTTGCCCCACTTTTACTCACTCTTTCCAGAGTAAAAGCATCAACCAATTCATCCAAACTAAATATTTCTTGAGGTGTTCCTGGATTCCAGCCTAAAAATGCCAACATATTAATAAAAGATTCAGGAAAATAACCTCTTTGTTTATATCCAGAGGAAATTTCACCAGTCGAAGGATCTTTCCATTCTAATGGAAATACTGGAAATCCTAATCTGTCACCATCTCTTTTGCTTAATTTACCATTTCCATCTGGCTTCAACAACAAAGGCAAATGTGCAAAAAGTGGCATCGTCTCTTCCCAGCCTAAATATCTATACAACAAGACATGCAATGGAGCAGATGGCAACCATTCTTCACCTCTAATCACATGTGTAATTTCCATCAAATGGTCATCAACGATATTTGCCAAATGATAAGTCGGCATACCGTCAGATTTATACAAAACTTTATCATCCAGATTATTGGTATTCACTGTAACCCAACCTCTAATTTCATCATGAAATCTCACATCTTCATTTCTTGGCATTTTGATTCTAATGGTAAATGGATCTCCAGCATCTAATCTTGCTTTCACATCATCTTCAGAAAGTGAAATTGAATTTTTCAAAGCCCCTCTAGTGATGCTATTGTATTGCCAATTCGGCATTTTTGCCTTTTTAGCCAATTCTCTCATTTCTTCCAACTCTTCAGCAGTGTCAAAAGCATAATAAGCATGTCCAGATTCAACTAATTGCATGGCATATTGCGTGTACATATTGGCATCTTTTCTTTCAGATTGCTTGTAAGGACCGTAGTTACCTCCTATTCCTTGTCCTTCGTTTGGCATAATGCCACACCATTTTAAAGATTCAATAATATAATCTTCTGCACCTTCTACAAATCTTGTCTGATCAGTATCTTCGATTCTTAATAAAAAATCTCCTCCGTGTTTTTTAGCAAACAAATAATTGTATAATGCTGTTCTCACACCTCCCATGTGAAGTGGACCTGTTGGACTTGGGGCAAATCTTACTCTAACTCTTCTGTTCATCTTTTATATGATAATTTGAATAATGGAATGCGCAATAAATAACGCTTTGCAAAATTATTCTTATTAATTTAATTAAGAAAAGATATCTTGTTTTTCTTTTGATTTCTAAAGCATCTAACCAAATAAACCACAAAAAAAATAGTTGCAAGTGTATTTTCTGTAATTTTGAAGCGAAATGACAACTTTGTTAAAGGTAGATAAAATATACATAGTACACGTAAGTACTGCAATTGATAGAGCCAATCACATCCAAAAGATGATGCAAAAGTTTGGATTGGAATATGAGTTCATGCTTGAAGGAGACATCAAAGATCTTGATGAAACTATTGTAAATAAGTATTTTGATAAAAATTTTGTAAAAGAAGCGAGACCTGCTGTTATTTCTTGCGCGCTTAAACATTTACTGATCTACGAAAAAATCGTAAATGACAATGTAAAAAGTGCTCTAATCCTTGAAGATGATGTTTTTCTTATGCCAAATTTCATTTCTATTTTTAATCAATCCATTGAAGAATTGGAACAAACTGGAAATTTGGAAAAGGCTATGGTAAATTACGAAAATAGCACATTACAATTTGCTGAAAATAAAGCAAAAGATACTTCAAAAGTTTTGTTCCCTTCTCATAAAAGTAGGTGCGCAGCGGCCTATTTTATGTCCAATACTTTAGCACAAAACATCATCAATTATACCAAAGAAAACAAATGCAACTTACCTATTGATTGGTATCACAATGATTTGTTTGGTAAAATTGACATACAACATTATTGGTGTCATCCTACTATTGTAGAACAAGGAAGTCACAATGGTAAGATTGCTTCTTTGATAGATGAAAAAAAACACGGTGCATTAAGACAAATTAGTTGGAAAATACAGAAGATTTATAAACAAAAAATTAGACCTTTGTTTAAATAGAATATGAAAAGCATCATAAAAATAATTAAACTTGCCAGAAACTACAAAAAGCAAATCGCTTTTAGTGTGTTTTTCAATATTGTGAGTTCATTCTTTTCCTTGTTTTCATTTGTTTTAATAGCACCTTTACTTGATATTATTTTTAATAAAGATGAAAAATTTCATGCAGAAGTTTTAGAAAAAGGGAAACCTGTTTTTAGCGTTTCAAAAGATTATTTTATAGATGCAATCAACTACTATTTGGCAGATATTATTGCTACAAGTGGACAATTACATGCTTTGCTAACAGTTTGTGTGATAATTGGTATTGCTGTGCTTTCGAGAAATGTATTTGTCTATATTTCAGCGCTATTCGTTTCCATTGTGGTGAATAAAAGTGTAGCAGAACTAAGAAACAAAATATACAATACCTTGATGTTTTTGCCACTTGCTTACCTTTCTGACGAGAAAAAAGGTGAAATCATTTCCAAAACGACCAATGACGTACAAGAAATAGAATTTTCGATGCTTTCTTCCATTTATGGAGTGTTTAGAGAGCCTATTCAAATTTTAATTTTCTTCGTTTCTTTATTTTTCATGAGTTTGGAACTTTCCATTTTCATTATCATATTCTTGCCTTTTACGGGTTTGATGATTACTTTAATAAGTAAAAGTTTGAAGAAAAACACAAAATCTTCACAACAAAGATTTGGAAGTTTAGTAGCATTACTAGAGGAAAGTTTGAATGGATTTAAAGTAATCAAAGCGTTTTCCAACGAAAAGCAATTTGTAGATAAGTTTGAAAACATCAATAAAGATTTTGTATCTGATAAAATAAAAACCTACAGAAAAGCAGATTTAGCCTCTCCTACGAGTGAGTTTTTGGGAGTGGTTGCCATTATTTGTGTTTTATGGTATGGAGGTAATTTGGTTTTTAGTGGTGCTATGGAATCTTCATATTTTATTGCATATATCGCTGTTTTTTCTCAATTGATAAACCCATTAAAGTCACTTTCTAAATCCATATACGATGCGCAAAAAGGTATCAGTGCACTAGAAAGAATCGATGAAATTTTTGAAGCCGACAAAAAGAAGATTATCTCTATAAAAAACCTTCCTAAATCCACTTTTGATTCTGAAATCAAGATTGAGAATTTATCTTTCAGTTATAAAGATACCAAAGTACTTGATAATGTATCTTTTACTGTAGAAAGAGGAAAAACCATTGCAATTGTAGGTCAATCGGGTTCTGGAAAAAGTACCATAGCCAATTTGTTACCGAGATTTTACGATATTCAAGAAGGAAGTATTTCTATTGATGGTATTAATATAAAGGACATTTCTGTGAGTCATTTAAGAGGTTTGATTGGAGTTGTGACTCAAGAATCTATTTTATTTAATGATTCTGTCACCAATAATATCGTTTTTGGATCTGGAGAAGCGGATTTAACCAAAGTGGAAAATGCATCTAAAGTTGCCAATGCTCATGAGTTTATCGTAAAATTGGAAAAAACATACGAAACTAATGTTGGTGATGGAGGAAACAAACTTTCTGGCGGGCAAAAACAAAGAATAAGTATTGCTAGAGCAGTATATAAAAACCCGCCTATTTTGATTTTGGATGAAGCCACTTCAGCATTGGATACTGAATCAGAAAAACTGGTGCAAGATGCGCTCGAAAAACTGATGCAAAACAGAACATCCATTGTCATAGCTCACAGATTGTCAACCATTCAATATGCAGATGAAATCATTGTACTGCACGAAGGTAAAATTGTAGAAAGAGGCAACCACAACACTTTGATAACATCCAATGGAGTGTATAAAAAGTTGGTGGATATGCAGTCTTTTGGGTAGGTCTTGAAAAACTTAATCGGTCGTTAAATTTCTACCCTCTCGCTTTCACCGACCAAGTAAACTTAAATTTTGCTACGACTTCTCCGGCTTTATTTTTGCCTTCCATTTCGGTGGGAATCAAGACTGGTTCGCGAGTGGTCATCGTTTCCAAAATGGCGTTTTTAATTTTCAATCCATCGTTGCAAGTAAAAGTCGTGACATCGGTTGCTTTTTTGAAAAATGTGCCTTCGCAACCAACTACAAGCATCGCAATGGAAGGTTTTTGTTTTTGTGTAAACATGACCAACAAAGCCCCAGAAGACATTTCAGCAGCCATACCCAAAACTGCCCAAAAAGTAGATTTAAAAGGGTTTTTATTCCACCTTTTGTAGGGAACAGAGACACTGCATGACGCTTCGTCCAAATGTGTCACTTTCATACCGCTCAACCATCCCATTGGTAAGATGTTAAAAAGCGCAACTCTAAATTTAAAATTGTTAGAAAATGTCTTTTGAATGTAATCGATATGCGCTTGGTTAAGTTTAGGTTGTATTGCTTCCATAGTTTGAGTTTGTTTGTACAAAGAAATCAAATTTGAATGAATAAATCCTCAAAAAATGATATTTGATGCGAAGATATTGGGTATTTTTACAACATTCAAAAAAAAGAACAGGCAAAATGAAAGCGGAAATAATTAACATTGGAGATGAACTACTAATTGGGCAAACTATCAATACGAATGCTGGTTGGATGGGTGAACATTTAGATCTTGCTGGAATTCAAGTAACAAAATCAATAGCAATATCAGACGGTAAAGAAGACATATTAAATGCTATAGATGTCGCTTCAAAAAATGCCGAAATTGTTCTTATCACAGGCGGATTAGGCCCTACAAAAGACGACATTACTAAACATACTTTGTGCGAATATTTTGGATCTAAATTGGTTATGAATCAACAAGTTTTAGAAATGATTACAGCTTATTTTACCAAAAGAGGCAAAAAAATGCTTCAAGTAAATATTGACCAAGCATTAGTTCCAGACAACTGTGAAGTTTTGATCAATACGCAAGGCACTGCAAGCGGTATGTGGTTTGAAAAAGAAGGTACTATTTTCGTGAGTATGCCAGGTGTTCCTTATGAAATGAAATACCTAATGGAATTTGAGGTTTTGCCGAGATTAGCAAAAATAAGTAATTTCAAATCATTTCATCATACTATTAAAACGATAGGAGTGGGCGAATCTTTTCTTGCAGAAATCATTCAAGATTGGGAAACTCAAATGAGAAACGATGGTTTAAAACTAGCTTATTTACCCTCGCCAGGTATTGTAAAACTGAGAATCTCAAGTTACGGGAATAATCAAGTGGAAAATATTGAAAAGGTAACGCAATATTCGAAATCTTTAGAAAAACTTATTCCAAATTATATTTTTGGATACAATAAAGAAGAACTTTCTGAAATTATAGGAGATTTATTACTTGATGCTGGCAAAACAGTTGGCGTATGTGAAAGTTGTACAGGAGGTTATTTGTCACACCTTTTTACAGAAATTTCAGGTTCTTCAAGATATTACAACGGAAGTGTTGTGAGTTATACCAATCATCTAAAAAATAAATTACTCAATGTTTCGAATGAAACTCTAGAAAAACACGGAGCAGTTAGCGAACCTGTAGTAGCAGAAATGGTTAAAGGAGGCTTGGAACTATTAGAAACGGATTATGCAATTGCTATTTCTGGAGTAGCTGGTCCTACAGGAGGAACTGATTTAAAGCCTGTTGGAATGGTATGTATTGGAGTTGGTAATCATTCTGAAATTAAAACATTTACCTTTCAGTTTGGGACAGATAGAAAAAGAAATGTCAGCATGGCATCCATTTATGCTATGAACGAACTTAGAAAAATGTTGGTTGAATCCAAAAAATAGGCAACTTTATTCCTATGTTTACGTTAGTAGTATGCACTACAAATTGAACAATAACTTTACTATCATATTGAAATTTAGATTTTTAATCATATTAAGTATCTTTTTTGCAAAAGTATCTTTTGCTCAATCGCCAGAAGTGCATTGTTTGAGTGTGGCTCCCAATGGAAACGTAACTGTAAACTGGACACCTTCAATCAATATGTCTGCTGTTTTTGTGCAATATAATATTTACTCTAATCATACTGGGACTTTTACTCAAGTTGGAACCTCAACCAACATAGGTGCATCGGTTTTTATTCATAATGGAGCGAATGCGCATCTCGGAGCTGTTGACTACTTTATTACTTTGACATACGATAATGGCGTAAATGAAGTTGAATTACCAGCCATAGACACTCTTTCTACTATTTTTCTTACAGTAAATAATCCAGGAGATGGCACTGCAATACTTCAATGGAGTGACATTTCAACTCCTGTAGACCCTTCCAACGGGCAGTTTTATTACATAAATAGAGAATATCCTGTTGGTGTTTGGAGTTTAATTGATTCAGTATTGATTTCAGAGTCTAATTATTATAGAGATACTATCGAAATCTGTAGTGCTAATTTTAATTACAGAATTTCATTAAATCATAATGCTGGGTGTCAAAGTTTTTCAAATATTGATGGCGATTTGTTTTTGGATTTGATTCCTCCAGTTTCTCCAGAGTTAAATTCTGTCACAGTTGATTCTGTAACTGGAAATGCTGTGCTCAACTGGAATCCAAGTGCTTCCGAAGATGCTTCTGCTTATATTATTTTGCAAAATATCAATGGTGGATGGGTTATCCTGGATACAGTTTATGGATATAACAACACAGATTTCATCAACAATAATTCAAATGCTGATTTAATTGGAGAAACTTATGCTATTGCTGCTTTTGATAGCTGTTGGAATGGCAATCCTCCCACACCCAATACAAGTCCAGTTGGAGAACTTCACAAATCTATTTTTCTAAGAAATAGCTACAATGTCTGTGAAAGAGAAATAACATTAAGATGGAATAAGTATGTGAATTTGAATACGGGAGTAGGTTCCTATGAAATTTTAAGATCTGTTGAAGGAGGCTCTTATAATTTAGTCGGTTCAAATAGCAATACAGATACTGTTTTTGTAGACGATGACATTGATTATCAAAATAATTATTGCTACATCATAAGAGGAATAAGCGGTGATACTCAAGATTCTGTTTTATCTAATATTTCTTGTAGATTCTCAAGACAAGCGCCTTCCCCTAGTTATGCTTACATCAAAACTGTAACTATTGAGAATGAAGTCCTAACATTGAAATTACACCCAGACTTAGCAGGAATAACCAAAGAAATTGAAGTTTTAAAAAGCACAGATGGAGGCGTTACTTTCGAAACATTAACTACGGCCTCCAACATCACCAATCCTTTAATGATTATTGATGAAGCGCTCGACATTCATAATGACATAGCAATATACAAATACATTGCTAGAGATAGTTGTATGAACGTTATTGAGACTTCCAATTCATCCAACAATATTGTCCTTAAAGTGAGTGCAGAACAAGATAAAATGATCAATCTTTTGCAATGGAACGCATACAAAAATTGGAATGGTAATATTCTTGGCTATAGAATTTATAGAGCCATCAATAATGTTTTTGAAACAACACCTATTGCTATTTTACCACCTTCTCAATTATTCTACGAAGACGATGCATCTGTTTTTATTGGATCTAATGCTAGTGGACAATTTTGCTACAAAGTAGAAGCATACGAATCTATCAATACATTTAATATTTCGGAAACAGCCTCTAGTAATACTGCATGCGCAAATCAAAACCCTTTGATATATATTCCCAATGCAATGATTATTGGAGGCTATAATGATACTTGGAAACCTGTTGCAAATTTGTTAGATTTTGAAACCTATTCAGTGAGAGTTTACACACGATTTGGAGAAGTGATTTTTGAGTCAGGAGACCAAAATGAATCTTGGGACGGTACTTACAAAGGCGAATACGTACCATTGGGCGTATATGTTTACCAAGTTACTTTTAACACAGGAGATGGCTCTTACCAAGATTTAAGAGGAACAGTAACGGTGATAAGATAAAAGAAAATTAAGGTTCTGTCTTTCTAAATTTCAAATAACTTAAGAAAGCAATAATCCCTAAAAATAGCATTACACCAATTTTAGATACAAAAACAATATCAATTTGTCTTGTTTTTTCATCCACCACCGCAGCGATATTTGGATCTTTAGAAAAAACTGAAAACGAGACAAAAATGAGTAAAAGGGTAAGTATATTTTTAATCATAAAAAACTTTCTTTAGTAGTATTCAATGCAAAGAACGTGTTTTATTCGTTTCTATTTGTTAACTTTTGATGAATCGATTGTTAAATTAGATGAATGAACAAAGATTCTAAATGATTCAATTCACTTAGAAATCAAATCTCCCATCAAAACTTTCATAACAAAAATGGCTTTACCGTACTTCTCAAAAGAATTTTTGATTTCCTTATTCAAAATAGGCATTACTACATCAAAATCTCCCATTACATGAGTGCTTGTTTGGTTTGTCATGACTTTCAAAGAATTATGAAAATTCAACCTTTCTATAAAATCTTTAATTTTTGGAATATATTCTTCAGATAAAGGATATTTACTCAATTCTACTGTTACTTTCATGTTTATTTTAGATTAAAATGTTTTTCTGCCATTTCTCTGATTTCATCACCAATGGCTAAAGCTGCTGTAGCCGCTGGAGAAGGAGCATTCAAAACGTGAATACTATTTTGTGAATATTCGATTCTAAAATCATCTCTTGTATCTCCATCAGCGCCAAGAAGTAATGCACGAACCCCAGCCCTTCCTGGTTTAATATCGTCCATGGTTAGAGAAGGTATTAACTCTTGTAAAGTTTTTAAGAATAACTTTTTTGAAAACGCCCTTCTATATTCGTTTATTCCAAAACTCATATTTTTGAAAAACAATTTCCATGTTCCTCCATAAGACAATGCACTAGCGGTATCTCTCAATGAAAAATCTGTTTTGCCATAACCTTCTCTTTTGAAAGTGAAAACGGCATTGGGGCCACATTCAATCTCTCCATTGGTCATTCTTGTAAAATGAACGCCTAAAAAAGGAAACTCGGGGTTAGGCACAGGATAAATTAAATGCTTTACTTTATGTTTACCTTGTTCAGTAAGTTCGTAGTAATCACCTCTAAAACCAACCACTTTCTCTTTGATATTTACACCATCTTTTTTCGCCAATCTATCTGCTTGTAATCCTCCGCAAAATATAGTCTTCTTCGCTTTGAAATTTCCCTTATTGGTAATCACAGTATTGTATTCTGCTGTATGCTCAAATCCTTTCGCTTCAGTACCTAGCATTGATTTGCTATATGAATTCAAACTTTCTGCTATTTCAATCATCTTTTGAGTAGCACCTCTATAGTCAATAATTCCCGTACAAGGAACCCTTATCCCAGCAATACCTTCCACAAAAGGCTCATAATCTTTTATTTGCTCACCAGTAATTTTTTCAATACCTTCTATTTTATTAGCAATACCATTATTAAAGATTTTTTCCATAAATGGCAATTCGCTTTCTTTGGTAGCCACCACTACTTTTCCGCACACATCATGAGCGATATTGTGCTCTTTGGCAAATGCCACTAATTCATGACGACCTTGCACACAGTTTTTGGCTTTCAAAGATCCCGGTGTATAGTACAATCCAGAATGTATCACCCCTGAATTATTTCCAGTTTGATGATGCGCAAATTGACCCTCTTTTTCTATGAGTAATATTTTCAAAGAAGGATACGCTTTTTGTATCTTATAAAAAGTTGCTGCTCCTACTATTCCGCCTCCAATTATGGCGATATCATAAATTTGTTCTGACATGAATGAAATTTTGTGACTGCAAAATTAGTCAATAAAATCATTTTCGATGCACATTTCCGATTCTGGTTTTAAAATTACTTTAAAGAACAAATTAAAAATAAAATACTTCTTTCGCAATTAAATCTAGTATTACTTTTGTCTATAACGCTATAATACCACCAATTTTCTTTACGGCTTTATATCTATTGAGCACATCATCAGAAGACATGAGTACCTCTTTTATAGTAATGCTTGTGTACTTGCCTTCTTTTGACATTTTGGTATAAGTATCGACTTCTTTGGGAAACAACTCCATCAAAGACTCATACTTTCCAGAAATGGTGGGAACTATAAACTTAAACATGTATAGACTTGGCCAATCATATACGTCATCTAACGATGATTTTATTTTATCTAATCTCTCTTCATCCATAAACCAAAGTTAATGTTATTTTAAATACCAAACCAATTGTGCCTTTATAAAAAGTTGCGCGATGTACAACGTCTTACGTATTACGTCATACGTCCGGTGTCTAATGTCTTCCATCATACATCTTCCATCATACATCTTCCATCATACATTAGCCATCAAACATACACAATTAACCATTAAAAGTCGTATGTCGTTATATCGCAAAATCGTATCCTAAAAAAACGCTCTCAACTGCAAACCTCCTGTATGAACCATATCTGTTCCGTCAGATTTTCTTCCATTGTAATTGATGGTCAATTGTAAATTATTTGCGAAAGTTCTTTGATATCCTAATGTCCAAATGATATTATCACCTGGCTGCAAAGATTCCAACATTTCGAATGCTAAAGCATTGTTTCCAACACCTGTGTAAACAATTTTAGCATATTTAAAATTACCTGTTAAAGTTCCTTTTTTTAATTGATTCCATTTCCCTTCTAACCCCATTTCCGTAATAAAAGCATCAGATTCCACTATCGATGGATCATTTCTTTTGTCTTTGTAACCACCTACAAATGCAATTCTATAGGCTGTACTTGGCTGAAAAGTGAATTTCCCTTCTGTTTTTAGGATGTCAATATCATAATCTCGTCCAAGTATATAATCTGCCTTACTGACTTTATTTTCAATTTCTCCACTTAACTGTATGGTAAATTTTCTAGTTAAATTTAATCGTAATTTTACTTCATTGCTCTCTCTTGTTCTTGTATCAAAACCACTAACCAATAGACTTTTGCTTGAAAATGATAAATAAGTATGTTCCAAACCAAATTTGGAATTTGTTCTATTGAAAAAAGTACTTTGTCGGATAGAATTATTCACAGAAACTAAATTTTCATCATCAGGAATAGCCCCAAAGGGATTCAAACTCTCAAGAATGTCTTCCTGTGTTGTTTTTCGTTCTACTTTGTAATTGGTTTGTGAATTGAAACGTTGTATAAACTTTGAAAAAATGTCTTTTCCTTTGAAAATATTTTTAAAATTGATGCCTAAAACTTCACTAAATTCATTGCTCAAAACTTTCACGTAATTGTTGGAAGGCGTACTCACTCTAAGATAAGTGGCTTGATCTGGATATTGCGCCAATTCAAATTCATTCAAATCTTTCACATTGTCACCATTATAATCTACCCAAGTATAAACCCCCTGTCCTGCTGGAACTTCAATGTAAGCATATTCTCTTCTCAATTCCAATCCACTTCCCACTTCGTAGAACATAGTTGAAGTAATTCCACCTCCCAAAAAATTTGCCCGATATTCAACCCTATTGAGCAAACCATTTTCTGAAGCATTGCTCACCGAATTGGTATCTTGTGTTATTAATTTTCTGTAATTCGTTTTAAGTACAAATTGCTGTTTTGGATTTTTCAAAAGTTGGAGTTCTCCCCCAGGATTTATGGCTCTAGTAGCCAATAAGAGATTTTCACCATCAAAAAAATTATCTTGTCTTTCTCTATAAAATATTTTAAATTTATTGACAGTGGAATCCGAATTGGAAACATAAAATTGGTAGTCATAAAATTGATAACTTGCATTGGAAATCGAATCGTTTTTGGTAAAAACATTTCTTTCAAATTCGTCTTCATAGCCAATTCTAAAAATACCTTTGGATTTAGACACATTACTTTTGTGCCTGTAGAAATTAGTATTTTCGTCACTTGTAGAACCCAAATAACTTCCTACATATTTCACATCAAGGAATTTTCTAACATCAAGTGTCAAATTATTTTTTATTCCATTATAAACCTCATCTTGCTTAAAGTAATTGAGGCCATACAATATAGAAAAAACATTACTATTTGTCAAATTGACAGAAGCATTTCCAATAAGTTGGTTACCATTTTCAAGATTATTTACATTCCAATTTCGATTGAATTCTACATCTCTAAAACGCTCAATCATCATAAAATTTTCGGAAGTCAATTCTAGATTATTTACAGACTTTAAAGTCCATTTTTTATTTAATTTTTTGTTTACCAAAAAAGAGAACTTAGCAGCATACCCTTCATTGTCGGCAGCATCTAAATCAGAGAAAGTATTCACATCGTTGTTAGAGTATGCCAATTCCATTGAAGTAGTAATTCCTTTTCCTATTCTTCTGTTAAAACCTCCACTCAACATTTGCCTTTTCTTGGGTGCAATTAGCAATTTCACTGGCTCAAATCTTCCATTATGAATAATTAGACCACCAATTGTATCTGGAGCAATCCATTCATAAATTTTTCCAAAAGCCGAAAACTCACTTTGGATATAATCACCATTTCCAATGCCTACATCAGAAAAAACAACAGCATACAACCCTGTTGTTTCGTTGGTTGTAAATCTTACAATTTCGTAGCCAAGGGAATCTAATTTTTCATATCGGTTGGAGTTATTATCAAATCCCAAACTGTCAATTCCAGAAGTCTGTGCCAGTAATAGATTATCTCCTGCATTAAACAAAGTTTCTTTGTCAAAATCGTCAAGTTCTTGTTGCAAAGGTTGATTTTTAGCATCTTGTTCTGAATAAACATTTACAAAAACATCCCAATCTTTTATAGTTGTCTCAGCATTCACTTCAATGATACTTCGCGCAAAATTTTTGTCTGAATATTGAAACTCTACTGTAATTCTTTTGTCTTTTGTAATTAATCTGTTGGCAGTAAAAATAATTTCGGCAGTGTTATAATCAATAATGTAATCATTTTCTTGTCCTCTCACAACCATTTCGCCATCAATATAGACCATTTCCGTACCACTCAAAACAATAATAAACTGTTCACCATCTGCTCCAATCAGCTTATAAGGTCCTTGATTATTTTCGATTCCTTGAATTACATTTCTACCAAATTTTCCTTTCGAAACAGCAGCACTTGCAGTAAATTTAAGTGCGCTACTATCGATATTACTAAAAATATTTTCTTCTTTAATTTGAAGAGAACCCCCTTGTGCTCTTTTGTTGTATTTCATAAAATAACTTCTAGGATTTTTCATCCAAAAGTCTCCAGCTGTCAACTTCCATTTATCTGTAAAAAGTTGAATATACACTTGATCAAAATCTTGCAATTGCTGCGTATTTCCTTCTGGTTGAATGGGAATATTATCATCACTAATCGAAGCCAAAATACTGATTTCATCACTAATTTTTCCTGATAACTGAAGGTTGAGATTAGAGTTCACAGATAAATCTTGATTATTTCCAAACATTACACCTCTAGAAATACTTCCGCTTTTGTTGAGTCCTGAACCTCCTAACCAATCAGAATTGTTATTGGCAGTTGTAAACCTAAAAGGAACCATTTTCAAAGTATCTTCAGACCTAATTAAACTTGTATCCCGATTTTGGTATTTTTTTGTAAAATCAAGAGCAAAAACTCTATATTCAAAATGAAGTAGAATTGGAATTTGTCCTTTCCAAATAAAATTTCCATCAAAAAAATCAATCTCATAAAGTGAATCATTAATCAGTTTAGTACTTTCATAAACCCTGAAGGAGGAAGGAAGAATGCTTAATGTATCTAACTTTAAAATTGTATCTTTCAAGTTCAAAACTTTGGTTCTGAAATTGTTTTCCTTTTGAGAATAAAAAGCCCCTGTCAAAAAAACAGTTAAAACCAATAAAATAAAGTTATGTAAAAAGGGAATTCTCAAGTTTTGAAATATTATTTGGAATTTTGACTTCAAAAATAGTTTAAATTAACATAAATCATCGACTAAAAAACGGTTTACGCAGAAAAATAGTATTTTATGTCACTAAGAATATTAAAAATTTGAAATTATTATATATCTTCGTCCTTTGGATGTTGTTTTTTTTCACAAAAACAAAAAGAATTAATAATTTATTTTGTTGAAATAATACATTTTAATTGTTTTTGAAATTAAATAACAGAAATAAATAACGACTAAAGAAATAATTATATTCATATATGAAAATGATAAAGAGATACACAATTGGACTTTTATTAGCCTCAATGATGTTTACTTCTTGTGGAGGAAAAGGTGGTAATGAAGCAGGTAAAGAAGTTTTGGCAGAAGCTGAAGGCTACTACATGGAAGGTGATAAAAAGTATAAAATCTATAATGGAGGAATTTTTAGAATTAATGAAGTAGAAAACTTCAAAAATTTATTTCCACATGCCATGATTGATGCTGTTTCGGCTAGAATTACACAGCAAATTTATCAAGGACTATACAAATTTGACCAATTGACACTTGAACCAGTAAATTGTTTAGCAGCATCAGAAACTATTAATGATAATGCAACTGAGTGGACATTTTCTATCAGAAAAGGAGTTTATTTTGCTGATGATGCATGTTTCCCTGATGGAAAAGGTAGAGAAATGACTGCAAAA